>CAYGOW010000476.1:0-3001 GCA_964351425.1 uncultured Roseivirgaceae bacterium | reverse complement strand
GGGGACGTGTTATAAGCGTATCCGCCTAGGGAGGACTACAGGAGTGTTTCATTCTCATACTCATTCTCATTCTGCATCAACACCCCCCTAACCATATAGCAGCACTAACGTGCGCTACATGGCACTGCCCCCTCCAGGGGGGAGGAACAATAAGCGTTCCGCCACCCTAATTCCCACCCATCCTTCCATCTATCCCCCCATAATGAAAACCTATCAACCCTGTTCGTCAGCGGCGTTTTTTTTAGTAACTTTGCAGAGCATTAGCAGGGAATAAATCGCCATCATACGCGAATTGCCCTAACGTAAAAAATGGATGTAATGGAAAAGAAAAGCGAAAAGGTCAAAGTACTTATAATTGGTTCAGGTCCGGCGGGATATACCGCCGCTATCTATGCTTCCCGTGCGGGGTTAAACCCCGTTTTGATCACCGGTGGTGAGCCGGGTGGACAGCTGACCACTACAAATGATGTAGAGAACTTCCCGGGCTACCCGGATGGCATCAATGGCCCGCAGATGATGGTGGATCTCCAGAAGCAAGCGGAGCGCTTTGGTACGGATGTCCGTTATGGAATGGTGACTTCAGTCGACTTTTCCGGCTATCCGCATAAGGCGATTGTGGATGACAATTATGAAGTTATCGCAGAATCCGTGATTATATCCACGGGAGCCAGTGCAAAATACCTGGGCTTGCCGTCGGAGGAAAAATATTACAATAAAGGAGTAAGTGCCTGTGCTGTGTGCGATGGGTTCTTCTACCGGGATAAAGTCGTTGCCGTAGTTGGCGGGGGAGATACAGCAGCTGAAGAAGCCACCTATCTTTCGAACCTTTGTCCGAAAGTTTACCTGTTGGTCCGTCGTGACGAAATGCGTGCGTCTACCATTATGCAGGAGAGGGTAAAGAAATCGAAGAATATAGAAGTCCTCTGGAATACGGAAACCGAAGAAATTCTTGGTAATGGGGATGAAGTGACCGGTATGCGAGTGCGCAATAATGTGACTAACGAGGTTTCTGAAATTGAAATTTCAGGATTCTTCGTTGCGATTGGGCACAAGCCGAATACGGATATTTTTAAGGAATACCTTGAAACGGACGAAGCGGGTTATTTGAAAGTAACGCCGGGTACATCCAAGACCAAAGTAGAAGGTGTGTTTGTGACCGGGGATGCTGCCGACAAGGTATACCGTCAGGCGGTCACGGCCGCGGGTACCGGATGTATGGGCGCTCTTGACGCCGAACGATTCCTGGCGGCCAGGGAAATGGAAATGGCCTGATCCACAAAATAAACATCAAACGTCCTGTCAGCCGGCAGGACGTTTTCCTTAAAAAAGACTTCAATGAAATTAGATATACTAGCGTTTGCCGCCCATCCGGATGATACCGAACTGAGTTGTTCGGGTACTCTGGCCGCCCACCTGGCCAAGGGAAAAACTGCCGGCGTCATCGACCTGACCGAAGGCGAAATGGGTACCCGCGGTACGATAGAGGACCGGCGCAAAGAAGCGGCCGACTCGGCAAAATTACTTGGTCTTTCAGCGCGTGAAAATCTAGGATTTAAAGATGCGCTGTTTCAAAAAGACACCGAACACCTGAAAGCGGTCGTGCGCATGATCCGGCGGTACCGGCCCTCGATCGTACTAGCGAATGCCATCCGTGACAGCCATCCGGACCATGGCAAAGCAGCTGATCTCGTTCGTGAAGCCTGCTTTCTTTCCGGACTGCGGAAATTTGAAACCACAGATAACGGGGAAACACAGGAAGCATGGCGCCCTTCCGCCGTCTACCATTACATTCAAAGCCTGTATGTTAAGCCGGATATTGTGGTGGACATCAGCGAACACTGGGAAACCAAAATGGCGGCAATTAAATGCTTTAAAACCCAATTCTTTGACCCGGATAGCGAAGAACCCTCCACATTCATTTCCTCCGAAGGCTTTCTGAAATTCCTCGAAGGACGGGCCCGCGAATTCGGTTATGTCACTGGCGTTGAATATGCTGAAGGCTTTACCGTGGATCGCTACATCGGGGTGAAGAACCTGTTTGACTTACTGTAATATGCTCGTAAACATTACGACACCGGCCCTCCTGTTTCCCGCCATCTCCTTACTGTTATTGGCGTACACCAACCGGTTCCTTGCACTGGCGACACTTATCCGAAGCCTGAAAAAAGCCTACAAGGATGATCCGAAGCGGGATATTCTCGGACAAATTCAGAACCTGCGCCAACGACTTAACCTGATCAAGAACATGCAGGTCTTCGGGATCGTTAGTTTTTTTCTCTGCGTTACCAGCATGTTTCTCATTTTCTGGGAAAACCCGTTGGTGGGCAGTTACCTGTTTGGTGCAAGCCTGGTCGCCCTGGGCGTTTCCCTGGGTATTTCCCTTCGCGAACTGCAAATCAGCACCCGGGCACTAAATCTCGAACTCGGGGATATGGAACTGAAGAAAGACTAATCCGCGGCAAATTCTCCAGCATCCGGCTTTTTGAAAATATCCACCGGATACGGTGTGTCAGAAAATGATACGTCTGTAAATACGGTCTCATAACGCATCCTCCCGGTAGTGTCATTGGCGTATTCATAGCCTGTCAGTTTACCAGGCATTTGTAGTCCGCCGACCGCAAAATAATCACCGTACCGCAAGGCATTGTAGTTGGTCACTTTTTCGTTGACAAAATAAGTAACGGAGTAGAGTAACCATTCCAGCTGGTGCGTTTCCGGATCAACCAGCAGGAAATATTCATCGTTGTCGGCATCCCCGGTTCCTTGTTCAAAGGAGATCTTGAGCGCACGGTATTCGGTCCCATCCAGTGTGCGCGTACCAATGTCGTCATGATTCACCCCCGGGTCCTCCATCAGGAAAGGGATTCCGAAAAAATAAAAGATAAGGTTGTGGTAAAACCGCGGATTTCCGCCATACGCATCCAGGGAAGGAGCCACCCATACGCGCGAACCGTCCATACCGAGGCGAAAGGAATCGGCCTGGATCAAGACCTCCCGGCTT
>CAYGOW010000475.1:0-3003 GCA_964351425.1 uncultured Roseivirgaceae bacterium | reverse complement strand
CTAATCCAAGCCGAGTGGAATACAAGGCTATAAACCTTGCCACACTGGAGAAACTTGCTACCGAGTCTAAAGTGTCAGATATCACTGTGGAAACATTGTCTTCGCATGGGCTGGCTGGTAAGAATGACTTGATTAAGATTCTGGCCAAAGGAGAACTGAAAGCAAAGGTTAACGTTACCGCACACAAGTTTTCAGCCGCTGCAGCAAAAGCAATTGAAGCAGCAGGTGGAACAGTGACCGAGTTGTAATTATGAAAAAATTCTTCAATACGATAAAGAACATTTTTTCGATCGAAGATCTGAGAATAAGGATCCTGAATACACTGGGATTCCTTATTGTTTTCAGGTTGGGATCATTTGTCGTACTGCCTGGTATTGACCCGGAACAGCTGGATGCCGCATCAGGCGGAATCCTTGGGTTCCTGGATATTTTCCTGGGAGGTGCGTTTAGCAGGGCTTCGATCTTTGCGTTAGGAATTATGCCGTATATATCGGCATCCATTGTAATCCAGCTACTGACGGTGGCTGTCCCTTACTTCCAGAAGATGCAGAAGGAAGGGGAGTCAGGTCGCAAGCGACTCACCCAGATAACCCGGGTACTGACTATCTTGATTACACTGGTACAGTCGTGGTCGTATCTGGCAGCAACGGTACCTAACGAAGCGATCCTGTACAACGGATTGTTCTTTAACATAAGTTCTGTCATTATTCTCGTATCCGGAACCATGTTCTGTATGTGGTTAGGTGAGAAGATCACAGATAAAGGTATTGGAAATGGTATTTCCATGCTGATCATGATTGGTATTATTTCGCGTTTACCTGGTACCCTGATCGGGGAAGCGGTATCACGCGGGATGCAGGGGGCACTGGCCTTTATCCTGGAGATGGTCGCATTGTTCTTTGTGGTCATGGCCGTGGTTGCACTGACACAGGCAACACGACGCGTACCCATTCAGTATGCCAAGCAGGTGATCGGGAATAAAATGTACGGTGGAAAGAGAGATTACATTCCACTCAAGGTTAATGCATCAGGTGTAATGCCGATTATCTTCGCCCAGGCGTTGATGTTCATTCCGTCCATGGTGGCAGGATTGTGGCAGGACACAGAAATAGGAAATTATATCGGAGCAACATTCTCCGATCCGTATAGCTGGCAATACAATTTGTTGTTTGGCATTTTGATTCTGTTGTTTACGTTCTTCTATACGGCAATTACGGTGAACCCGAATGATATTGCTGATAACCTGAAGCGAAATGGTGGATTCATTCCAGGTGTGAAACCAGGGAAACAGACATCTGAATTTATTGATCAGATTTTGACAAAGATTACATTGCCCGGATCTATATTCCTGGCGATTGTGGCGGTATTGCCGGCGTTTGTTGTGCAGGCAGGGGTTAACCCTGGATTTGCCCAATTCTTTGGCGGAACATCGTTGCTGATTATGGTTGGGGTGATCCTGGATACACTGCAGCAAATTGAAAGTTATCTGTTGATGCGTCACTATGAAGGAATGATGAAATCCGGAAAAGTAAAAGGACGATCGCAGGTAGCAGCCTGACCTAAAGATGATCAGGTATAAGACGAGAGAAGAAGTTGACCTCATTAAGGAGGGAGCGCAAATACTTGGAAAAGCGCACGGCGAGGTAGCCAAAATGATTAAACCCGGGGTAACGACCCTGGCGCTGGATAAGCTGGCGGAAGAATTTATCAGGGACCATGGCGGGGTTCCATCGTTTAAGAACTTTAACGGGTTTCCCGCATCACTGTGTATTTCACTAAATGAAAACGTGGTACATGGATTTCCCAGCAAGAACGAGTTGAAAGAAGGTGATATTCTTTCAGTGGACTGTGGAGTTTTTTATAAAGGCTTTCACAGTGACTCGGCGTACACCTATCCAATAGGAAAGGTATCGGACGAGATTTTAACTTTATTAAGAGTGACAAAAGAGTCGCTATATAAAGGTATTGAGCAAGCGGTGGTTGGCCGTCGAATCGGTGACATTGGGTATGCCGTTCAACAACATGCTGAAGAATTCGGCTTTGGTGTTGTGCGTGAGCTCGTTGGTCACGGAGTGGGACAAGAGCTTCATGAGGAACCTGAAGTGCCGAATTATGGCAAACGAGGAAAGGGTCCGAAAATAAATGAGGGGCTTGTGATCGCGATTGAGCCAATGATCAATATGGGAACAAGAAGTATTGTTCAGGAAGCGGACGGATGGACTATCCGGACAGCGGACAGGCAACCTTCGGCTCATTTTGAACACACCATCGCGGTTTTTAAAGAAGGAACTGAGATCATTACGACTCACGAATATATAGAAGAGAACTTTAAATTTTAATATGGCTAAACAGAAATCAATAGAACAGGATGGCACCATTACCGAAGCATTGTCAAACGCCATGTTCCGGGTGGAACTGGAAAACGGACACGAAGTAATTGCGCATATCTCTGGGAAAATGAGGATGAACTATATTAAAATTTTACCGGGCGACAAAGTAAAACTTGAAATGTCACCCTATGATTTAACAAAAGGACGGATCGTTTACAGATATAAATAATACCATGAAAGTAAAAGCATCAGTAAAGAAACGTAGTGCCGACTGCAAGATTATTCGCAGAAAAGGCAAGGTCTACGTGATCAACAAAAAGAATCCCAGGTTTAAACAAAGACAAGGCTAATTATGGCAAGAATTGCAGGAGTTGATATTCCAGATAACAAGCGAGGAGAGATCGCCCTTACCTATATTTTCGGAATAGGCAAACGGTCCGCACAAAACATCCTTACACAGGCTGGTGTGGATTGGAATAAAAAAGCGGAAGAATGGTCAGACGATGAAGCTACCGCTATTCGTAACATCATTAGCGAAAACTTTAAGGTAGAAGGGGTACTTAAATCCGAAGTCCAGCTGAATATTAAGCGATTGATGGACATTGGATGTTACCGTGGACTAAGGCACAGAAAAGGTCTTCCGGTTCGTGGACAACGTACTAAGAATAACTCC
>CAYGOW010000474.1:0-3027 GCA_964351425.1 uncultured Roseivirgaceae bacterium | reverse complement strand
TTATTTGATTGCCCGTAATATGATGAACTGGCGTATTCCGGTTAGTATTCTTCTTACTGTCTTTGTAGCTAGCGGAATACTCTACTGGATCAATCCGGCGGTTTATCCGTCTCCGGTATTTATGCTTTTTTCTGGCGGACTTATGCTCGGCGCGGTATTTATGGCGAGTGATATGGTCGGCTCGCCCATTACCCACACTGGGGTGGTTATTTATGGCATATTCATCGGAATTCTTATTGTGGTAATTCGTGTCTGGGGAGGCTTGCCCGAAGGCGTGATGTATGCCATTTTATTGGGTAATGCACTGTCACCTCAGATTGACAAGCTGATTCAGCCCCGTGTTTATGGAACAAAACCAACCCGGTCATGAGTGCTACGGAAAATATAATTATGGAAGGTTCCCACGTAGAAGGGGGAAGAAAGATGCTGGTTGCCATGGTAGGAATCGGTGTGATATGTGCCCTGCTTATTGTTCTGACCTATGAGGGGACACGGGAAAGAATCAGTGACCTGCGGGCAGCCGCTTTGCAGGAAGCGATCTTTCGGGTGGTGCCGGGAGTTACGAGTACTGTTGCTTACCAGGCCGATCGAAATGGAAAATTGACCCGGGTGACTAAACCGGATCCAACACGCCCGCAAATTTTTGCCGGGTATAATACCCAGGGCAACCTGGTCGGATTTGCTATCGAAGCGAGCGGACAAGGCTATGCGGATGTCATCCGGATCCTTTATGGATATGACCCCGTCACGGAAACCATTGTCGGATTCTACGTGCTGGAGAGCAAGGAGACCCCGGGCTTGGGTGACAAAATTGAGAAGGATCCTGCCTTCCTGGAGAATTTTAAGAAGTTGGACGTGAAGCTGGATGCCACGGGAAAAGAGCTGGAACACGATGTAAAAACGGTGAAGAAAGGAACAAAAGCAAACCCATGGGAGATCGACGGAATCACGGGGGCGACCATTTCATCACGTGCTATTGGCGTCATAATCAATGAAAGTGCCAGTGTGGTGATACCACAAATTAAGGAGCAGCTTTCACAGTTTACGAATGAAAAATAATTGAAATGAGCCAGAAGATACCAGATAGCCAATTTGATAATCCGGGAATGGATACCTTTCTGAAAGGGCTCTGGAAGGAAAATCCGGTATTTGTACAGGTGCTGGGCATGTGCCCGGTTCTGGCGGTTTCCAATACCGCACTGAATGCGCTCGCCATGGGCCTGGCGACGGCTTTTGTGCTTTTAATGTCCAATCTGCTGGTATCCTCCCTTCGGAATTTCATTCCCAAGCAGGTGAGAATTGCCTCCTACATATTGATTATTGCCACATTCGTTACCATGACTGATTATGCCATACAGGCGATCAGTGTGGATTTGCACAAAAGCCTGGGGGCGTTTATTTCACTCATCGTGGTGAATTGCCTGATACTTAGCAGGGCGGAAGCCTTCGCGTCAAAAAATTCAGTAGGGCGCTCCATGCTTGATGCCCTGGGCATGGGATCAGGGTTTGTCTTTGCCTTGTTCTGCCTGGGTGCGGTACGTGAAATTCTCGGAAATGGCACCTTCTTCGGACTCGCCATTCTTCCAGATTCTTTTCAGGAATGGATTGTCATGATCCTGCCTGCAGGAGGATTCTTCACCCTGGCCTTATGGCTTATTCTATTTAATAGTTTTAAACATAAAAAAGCGACATCATGAATACGGAATCCATGTGGTACATATTCATCAACGCCTGCCTGATCAATAACTTCGTGCTGGCTTATTTCCTCGGGATATGTCCTTTTATGGGAGTCTCGGGCAAAATGGATACTGCATCAAAGATGGGTGCGGCGGTGACGTTTGTCATGCTCATTTCCTCCATGTGCGCCTATGGAATTCACGCCCTCCTGATCGCCGTAAATGCGCCATTTCTACAGCTGATCAGCTATATCGTGGTGATTGCTTCAACCGTGCAGCTGGTCGAGATGTTTATAAAGAAAATGAGTCCGGCGCTATTCCGGGCCCTCGGAATTTTCCTTCCTCTGATCACAACGAATTGCGCAATACTCGGTCTGGCATTATTTCAGACCAATAAAGGATATGATTTTGCTCAAAGCCTGGTCTATGCACTTGGTGCGGGCGCCGGCTTCACACTGGCACTGGTACTTATGGCCGGTTTACGCGAACAGCTTGATTTTACAGAAACTCCCCAGGTAGTAAAAGGTACCGCGATCACCTTGCTGATTGCAGGAATTCTTTCGCTCACGTTTATGGGATTTTCCGGTTTGGGTAGTTAATGAAATAAAGAATAAGGACATGTTACTAACCTATATCGCTTCTATTTTGGCCCTGGTTTTCCTGATCCTCGTGTGGGTGCTGGTCCAGGGATTGTGGCGAAAGGTTTTTCGGGAGAATGTCACCGATCCGGATGTCCTTGCCGGTCGGCGAAGCTGCGGCAATTGCGGTTGCACAACTGCATGCGTCACGAAGAAGAATAGTAAAAAAATGAATTAATTAAACACGCAATATTATGGCACACCTATCGGATTACAGTACAGCTCATCAGTACAAGGCCAAGGTCAGAAAATCCAAACGACTGACACCGCCGGATACCGATGAAGTAAGGGAAATACTCCTGGAAGTTCAACAACCGGAATTTTCCTGCGAAGTAGACCAGAGCTTTGGGGTTCTGGTAGAGGCACCTGATGAATTTGGCAATAAATATCATCATCGTCTATACAGTGTGGCGGATATTCCCGGGGTTGAAAAAGGGAAAACACGGATTACCATGCTGGTGAAAAGATGCTCCTATGTGGACGAGTTCAGCGGTGAAAAATACGACGGCATAGGTTCCAATTACCTATGTGACCGTGAAATAGGAGATATAATTACCATAACAGGTCCGTTTGAATTACCATTTAAGGTACCCGAGGATAAATCTGCTAACCTGATCCTGGTGGGAATGGGCACAGGTATCGCTCCTTTCCGTGCATTTGTGAAGCATATCTATCACAATGTGAAAGATTGGAAAGGAAAGATCCGATTATTT
>CAYGOW010000473.1:411-3027 GCA_964351425.1 uncultured Roseivirgaceae bacterium | reverse complement strand
GTGGACCGTGCCCCCAGTTATTATTCCATCGGACACCTGATGATCCCGGGTGGGGATTCCCAACAGCCCTGGGGGAAATACCTGGTCTCCCTGAACAAAATCACCAAAGACCGTTATCTGCCAACCGGTCCGGAACTTACCCAGTCGGCCCAGCTCTACGACATTTCAGGGGATAAAATGGAGCTGCTGCTTGACTTCCCCACTATCGGGGAGCCGCACTATGCCCAGGCGTTGCCTGCAGACCTGGTAAAACCCCGGTCGGTCAAGACGTTCAAGCTGGAAGAAAACAAACACCCGTTTGTGACCCCGAGAGAATCGGAGGCCAAAGTAACTCGTGACGGCAACGAGGTACACATATACATGACCTCGATCCGAAGCCACTTCAGTCCGGATAACATCGAAGGCATCCGTACCGGGGACAAAGTGTATTTCCACCTGACCAACCTCGAACAGGACTGGGATGTACCACACGGCCTTAGTGTGATGGGTGCCAATAATGCAGAGCTACTGGTCATGCCGGGACAAACTGAAACCCTCCTTTGGGAACCAGGAAAACCAGGTGTGTACCCATTCTATTGTACCGATTTCTGCTCGGCACTGCACCAGGAAATGCAGGGGTACATTCGGGTTTCCCCGGCTGATAGCCAGGTAGAATTGACTTGGCATACAGGAGAATAAATTGGTTAACCTAACAGGGGTCTCCCCGACGGGAGGCCCCTTCAAAAAAATGAAAAATCTGCCCAGAGTATCGTTCCTGATCGCCGCACTGTTACTGGTACTGGTATTTGCGTTTCCCTTATGGCAGATCACCCTCTTTGCCCCCCAGTATCCCGATGGAATCACCATGTACATCTGGGTGAATAAAATTTCGGGGAACGGCGATGGCGTCCTGCAGAACATCAATATTCTTAACCATTATATCGGTATGGCAAAAATAGAACCGGAGTCCATTCCAGAGCTTCAGTATTTTCCCTATATCCTGTATGCCATGATCGCTACAGGAGTGGCGCTGTTCTTCGTCAACCGGCCTAAAGGATTCCTCATCTGGAGCATTGTGCTTATTGTACTAGGAATCCTGGGCATATACGACTTTTACCTATGGGAGTATGAGTACGGACATAACCTGTCACCAGACGCACCGATTAAGATTCCAGGGATGGTATATCAACCGCCCTTGTTTGGGCGCAAAATGCTCCTGAACTTCGAAGCATTCTCCTACCCACACTGGGGCAGCTTCTTTCTCGGGTTTTCAATACTGCTGGGCCTGGTTGCCGCATGGCTTGGAAACCGACAACGAAAAAGCAGCCTAAAAGCCGGGACAGGTGTCCTTGGACTATTCACGCTGGCCTTCATACTCAATGCCTGTTCGACCGGTCCCCGACCCATCCAGTACGGTGAGGCACAATGTGCCCACTGCCAGATGACTATCGTGGATTCGCGATACGGGGGCGAGCTGGTCTCTGACAAAGGAAAGATCTTTCCGTTTGATGCCATTGAATGCCTATTGCAATACGCCGGGGAAAATCCGGAAGCTTCCTGGAAACATCGCCTCGTCACAGCATGGAATCAACCCGGCTCATTGATCCCGGCCGAATCCGTCAGTTACCTGCGGAGTGAAGATTTGCCCAGTCCAATGGGCATGCACCTGAGCGCCTATGATGACCCCCAGGTTGCGCATGAGATGAGGTCAAAGCACGGAGGACAGCTTTACACATGGAAGGAATTGACAGAAGCCTTTCCTTCCATGCGACCTCGAAAACCTGAAACAGTTACGCCATGAAGCGAATCATTCTTTTTGTAATCATTTTTTCCTTCTGTTGGATCTGTTCATCCTCCCAGGTGGTTAATCAAAACTCCGGGTTAAACTATTCCTCACTGAAAGAAGCCGTTCGTCAGGCGGAACCCCATGATCAACTGATCGTGGACGGTGGAACCTGGCAGGAAGGCAACCTCCGGATTGAAAAACCTCTCACCTTGATGGGCAAAGACTGGCCCGTGCTGGACGGACAAAATGAATATGAAATTCTCACCATTGAAGCAGACTCGGTGGTGGTTACAGGATTTCTGATCCGGAATGTCGGGGTGAGTTATATTGAAGACAAAGCCGGAATTAAGTTGCATGGTAGTCGCGGCAGCCGAATCGAAAATAACCGGTTGGAGAATACCTTCTTCGGGATCCTTGTGGAAAAATCAGTGAAAGGCATCATTGCCAATAATATCATAACCGGAGAAGCCGTGAACGAGATATCCTCAGGAAATGCCATTCACCTCTGGTATTGTGACTCCATGCAGATTAGTAATAACGAGGTGCGCCAGCATCGTGACGGCATCTACCTGGAGTTTGTCAATGCAAGCCAGATTGCGGGCAATATTAGTGAGAACAATCTGCGTTACGGACTGCACTTTATGTTTTCGGATCACGACTATTATACGGAGAATACATTCAGGAACAACGGAGCCGGGGTAGCGGTGATGTTCTCCGAGAAGATCACCATGCGAGGCAACCTGTTTGAAAGAAACTGGGGCGGCGCCTCCTATGGTTTATTGCTTAAAGAGATCAACGACAGTGATATCCGGGACAATGTATTTCGTGAAAACACGAGCGGGATTTATGCC
>CAYGOW010000473.1:0-401 GCA_964351425.1 uncultured Roseivirgaceae bacterium | reverse complement strand
TCCGGTAATTGTGAAAACAATACATTCACTCGCAACAATTTCTTCTCCAACACCTTTGACCTGGCGACCAGCAGTAAGCAGAATTATAACCGATATGAGCGCAATTACTGGAGCGGATATACGGGATACGACCTGGACCATGACGGTATCGGGGATGTCCCGTATCAACCCGTCAAGCTGTTTTCATATGTGATTGAACGCTCTGAGACAGCTATCATCTTACTTAGGAGCCTTTTTATAGATGTGATCAACTACGCCGAAAAGGTGGCGCCGTCCATCACCCCGGCCTCGCTCAACGATCCGACACCCTTAATGAAACCTGTACCATGATCCGGATAATAAACCTGCAAAAATCATTTGGCCGCCTTGACGTTCTTCGCGGCATTGACCTGAACATTGGC
>CAYGOW010000472.1:1614-3037 GCA_964351425.1 uncultured Roseivirgaceae bacterium | reverse complement strand
GGAAGTCTTGCGTGTATCGAGTACCAGGGATATCTTTGTCATAAGTGAATTTACTAAAAAGTGAGCAGAAAATCCTGCCCACTTTCTGCTCACTTTTTTCGATTTCACTGGCCTGCAATGGCTTCAAAAACATCACTCAAAGGCCCTAAAAGCCGTTTATTTAATCTCTAGAAGCATTTAATGGTTTTCTAAATATGTTGATTTTAAAACTTACAAGCAGGGGGTCATTCCAACATGGAAACCGTTTTAGGCCACCCGGTAAACTGGCTCGCCGTATCTGTTGTCACATCCGCATAGCGGGGCCAGCATTCAAAGGTGACGGACTGATCGTTTTTGTGAAACCGGATCAGTCCGTAACCGGCTCCGTTTGACTGGGAATCCGGATTGGCATAGGCATGCATGGTGATCTTGTTGTCAAACCCGTCCAGGTACTGACCAGTCCAGGGCAGGAGTGAGTTGCTATTCTCCCCGGGTTGTTCATTCTCGGGCCACCACCAGCGGCTATAGTAATTATTAACAATCGCCGGAACGACAAATGCCCAGGGCCCGTCATCAAATTCATCTACCCCGTGCCGGATTATAGTTGCCAGGTGCTGGTCTCCCGCTATATGCACGGCATTTGCCTCCTTAATCAGTTTGACTGCCTTATTCCTTCCGGTCTGGGGCCAACCGTTTGAATCCAGATCCGCATGTAGCCGGTTTTCCTTACTGCCATGCAGATGCGCTCCTCCGCAAAATCCGGTCTGGGAGAGAACGGCCTTCATATAGCCCGGGTTCATCTTCCCCCAGTCTTCCAGGAAGGAAAGCTGGCGATCGCCCAGCAGTACCAGCCCTTCCACATCGATACTCGCCGGGTCGTACTCCGGGTCATTGATGTGGTCAGGCCTTGGGCCCGCCTGGGGGATCTTGCCCTCTGGTCCGCTTTTAAATTTCCGGTCTTCAATAATGGCGAAGTCCACGTTTCCCAGGGTAAAATTGGTGTAATATACTCCTATGCCTCGTTGCACTGGTGCTGGATCATACGGATCCGGCAGGTGGCTGGTCTGGCACCGCTCGACCATTTTCACATATTCCACCGGGTGAAAATAACCTCCGTCACTGCCGGCGGAGGTGGAGGCTTTCTTGCCGCCTTCCCCCCAGATGTTGCCCTGCCCGATATCATGGTCATCCGGGATGGTGATACATGGACGGTTTCTGAAGACTTCGCGGAACTGCATGCCGAATTTCAGCCAGGCCGCGGTATGCTCGCGATGATCGTAGGACTGATCCCCGGCAAAGAAGACGAGGTCCGGATCCTGGTGGTTGATATTCCGGACATATTCTTCACGATCCCCCCGGTCCTTGTTGCTGTTACAGGAAAGTGCCGCAACGACGATCTCTTCCTTCTCGACCGGGTCATGGCGGATCAGTCCTTCAAACGATG
>CAYGOW010000472.1:0-1604 GCA_964351425.1 uncultured Roseivirgaceae bacterium | reverse complement strand
CTTGCGACATGTCCCAGTCCTCCACCCGGAAGGTAGCTGACCAGCCGAGGTCATTTACAGGCTTGCTTTTCACTTCGGTCCATTGTCCGTCCTTCCTGATTTCAAGGCGCACCTCGCGCGTCTCATCCGGGTATAAGGGAAATAGCTGTGCGGTCAGCTTCAGTACATTCTCCGAAACTGTATAAATCCCAAAGGCAATGACTTGTTCGCGCGGCACTTTAAGGTTGATGATATCATTTTCACCCCGGTTCCACCAGTCGTTGGTGGCCAGTGAATCCCGTCCGTCAAAGGGAGCTATAACAGGAGGAAGGGCTGCCTCAGGTTTTGTGTTGGCACCTGAACAGCTGGCCAGAACAAGGCAGACGGTGAGAATAATGAATTGTTTAAGACGGGATTTCATAGGATTTGTCGGACGGTTACAAGTCAATGTATAAAAAAATCCGGTGAGTCCATGAATCAGTGATTATGGGATTCATGCAGGAGCCGATTTCTTTTGTATCTTGTTGAAAACTGAACCTTATGCGCTATTTACTTCTGATTCCATTTATTTATCTGCTGTCCTGCACCAATGACCCTTCCACTCCGGCTACCTCAAATACGACTGTTTCACTGGATAGTCTTCTGGATGCTTATTACCAGGAACGTTTATCCTTTAATCCTCTGGAAGCCACAGCAACCGGCATTTCCGGCTATAATGATACATTGCCTGTTTATATTTCTGATGCCTACCAGGCTCAACTGCTTGATTTTTATCGTCGCTACGAGGAAGCCCTGACGCGGGTGGATACGTCCGGGCTCACGCAGAATCAACGGCTGTATGCCGATGTCCTGGCCTGGGATATTGCGATAAAGATTGAAGGCCTGACCAATGATATTGCGCAGATCACCTCACCATTGTTTGGCATGCCAACCATGGATGTTTTGCCGATCAATCAAATATTATCCTTTCACCTCTATATTGCCCAGATAGCCGGGGGAGGTGGATTGCAACCTTTTGAAACAGTCGAGGATTACTGGGACTGGCTGAAGCGGCTGGAAGATTATGAAGAATACCTCGTGATCGCTCAGGAGAAAATGCAGGAAGGCGTGGACCGTGGGATCGTTTATCCCAAGGTACTTACCGAGCGGATGATCGGACAGCTGAATACGTTTATCGAATCCCCCATTGAAGAACATGTCTTTTACATGCCTGTTGCCAATATTCCTGATGGGTTTTCCGAGGTGGACAAGGATGATATCCGGTCAAAGTATCGTTTCTTTTTGCAGGATAAGCTTGTCCCCCGGTTTATTGCCTTGCAGGATTTTATGAGAAATACCTATCTCCCGGCCGGCACGGAGGCTGCCGGACTTGGCGCGCAACCGAATGGTAAGGAGACCTATGACTATCTCATTCGGTATCATACCACGACCAACCTGACAGCCGATGAAATATTTGAACTGGGCCAGCGGGAAGTGGAGCGCATTTCAGGTGAAATGATCAAAGTAAAGGATCAGTTGGGGTTTGAAGGAGATTTAAATGCACTTTTCGATCATGTGCGGACGAATCCGGATTTAATGTCATATACAGAACCGGCGGAGGTTATCGGTCACTTTGAGGAAGTTCA
>CAYGOW010000471.1:1666-3051 GCA_964351425.1 uncultured Roseivirgaceae bacterium | reverse complement strand
GGGCTTTTCTGATTTCGTCTGACATTCTTCTCAATAAGTCATTCTGTAGGTTGAAGTACGCTTCGGTTTCAAAAATTATTACTTCCATGACTCGTATTGTTTGGTGTCAGTTAAGTACCGAAAGAGACAGGAAAAAGTCCACTGGTGTATTACCCTGTTTCTTTACCTGAATGACCACTTAAGATAACCTGGTTAGGTCATCATGTTATTTGTTAGACTTTCTTTGAAAATTGATGTCTGCTGGCCTGCCATTTTTAAATACAACCGTTTCGTTGGATGCATGCTGTGCGATCAGTAAATTATTCAAAATTTCACAAGATAACCTCTAGTCCTGATTCCTATGCTCCGAATTTTCTTCGCCCTGATCTTATTGTCCTGTACATACGGCCTGAGTGCCCAGGATCAACTTCTCTATGCCGACGCTACCCGTATGGAAACGCGCATCCAGGCGCTGGGAAAATTTGGTGCCAATCCACAGGGCGGGGTCAGCCGGTTGGGGTTCAGTCAGGCCGATGTTGAGGGAAGAACCTTTATTATGAACCTGATGAAGGCGGCCGGACTGGACGTGCGTATTGATGCCGGCGGGAATATCATAGGCAGACGAGCGGGGCGGGAGAATGACCTGCCGCCGATCCTGTTTGGGTCGCACATCGATTCGGTCCCGGAAGGAGGCAATTACGACGGGGATGTCGGAGTGATCGGCGCCCTGGAATGTATCGAATTACTAAATGAGAATAACATTGTTACCCGGCACCCTCTGGAGATGATTGTATTCTCGGACGAGGAGGGCGGACTGACCGGTTCGCAGATATTTACCGGGGTTCTGGAAGAAAACGACCTGGACCGGGTAAGCAATAGCGGGAAGACCGTTCGGGAGGGGTTGAAATTCATCGGGGGTGACCCGGATAACCTGGCATCGGGCGACCGAAGCAACGAACAATTTGCCGGGTTTCTGGAGTTGCACATTGAGCAGGGGGGCGTGTTGGAAGAGAAAGGCCTCAATATTGGCGTGGTACAAGGCATTGTCGGGATTGAAGAATGGGAGTTTGTTTTTACAGGAACTGCTAATCATGCCGGCACTACGCCTATGAACAAGCGGAAGGATGCGCTGCTGGCAGCTTCGACATTTGTGCTGGCCGTCAATGAAATTATCCGGTCCGTGCCGGGGACCCAAGTGGGAACCGTGGGCGTGATGAAAGTGGAGCCGGGAGCACCCAACGTGGTACCCGGACGGGTTACCGCGATGCTGGAGATACGTGATTTATACCATGATAAAATTATGGAATTATTTAACCGGGTTGCTACTGAAGCGGAGGAGATAGTTAAGAAGTACGACGTCCTGCTGGATTATACCTCACTGAATCTGGATATTATCCCAGCCCTTG
>CAYGOW010000471.1:0-1656 GCA_964351425.1 uncultured Roseivirgaceae bacterium | reverse complement strand
GCAGAGGAGCTGGGGTATTCGTTTATGGAAATGCCCAGCTGTGCCGGCCATGATGCACAAGACCTGGCGAAGATCACCCGGATGGCGATGATATTTGTTCCCAGTAAAGGCGGGATCAGTCATTCTCCCGCGGAGTATACATCACCGGAAGATATGGCCAGAGGAGCCAGTGTGCTTATGAGGACATTGCTTAAGATGGACGGGACCGTCAAGTGATCCGTGGAATTACACCAGTGGCTATGTCCGTATACGGGTTAATTTGTAAATTAAACTTCTAAAATCTTTTAAGTTAAACTGTCAGAAATATTCCATACGATGAAGAAAGACACATCCAGTTCACGAAGAAGTTTCCTCCGCAGGATAGGGGCCACCGCCCTGGTATCTGCGGCCACACCGATTGCAACGATGGCAGGACGCCAGAAAGCGGAAGAGCGCATTCTCCGGTATAACCGGCGGATCCAGTCCAACGATACCATCCGGATTGGCGTGATCGGCTATGGCGTACAAGGTCATTTTGACCTCAATACAGCCCTGGAAGTGCCGGGGGTGGAACTGGCGGGTATTTGTGACCTGTACACCGGGCGGATCACCAATGCGAAAGAGACACATGGGAAGGATTTGTATACAACCCGGAATTACAAGGAATTATTAGACCGTGACGACATTGACGCGGTGTTGATTTGTACCACGGATGTCTGGCATTCCCGCATCACGCAGGATGCGCTGGCCAAGGGCAAGCACGTGTACCTGGAAAAGCCGATGATCTATGAGATTGCGGAAGGATATCCGGTGATGGAAGCGGCGAAAAAGTCCGGCAAAGTACTTCAGGTAGGCAGTCAGCGGGTCAGCAGCATAGGCTATGCCAAGGCCAAGGAATTGCTCGCAGGTGGGGAAATCGGAGATCTGAACATGGTAAATGCCGTGTATGACCGGCAAAGCTCCATTGGTGCCTGGCAATATACCATTCCGAAGGATGCCAATGCACAGACCACGGACTGGGACCGGTTTATCGAGGTGACCGAGAAGATGGAATTTGATGCCAAGAAATTCTTCTGGTGGCGGGCCTTTGATGAAGTGGGGACGGGTGTAGCCGGTGATTTATTTATTCACTTGCTGAGCGGCACACACTTTATGACCAATTCGTACGGTCCGGAAACCATCTATAGCACTGGACAGCTGAGTTACTGGAAAGACGGGCGCAATATGCCTGATGTGATGTCAGGCGTAATGCAATACCCGGATTGTCCGGAACACCCGGCCTTTCAGCTGACCCTGCAGGTGAATTTTGCCAGCGGAACCGGCGGACAGGAGATCATTCAGATGGTAGGTTCAGAGGGTGTGATTACGGTGGAAGGAAATAACATTACTGTGAAACACAGCATCATGCCGGATGCCCCGGGATTTGGTGGGTATGATTCGGTTTTCACCTTTTCGAAAAGCATGCAGGAAGAAATGGAAGCTGATTACAAAAAGAAATGGACAGCTGCCCAACGATCCAGGCCTACAAAGGACGATATTGTTTTTCGCGTACCACGGGGATACAGCGATCACCTGGATCACTTCACCAACTTCTTTGATGCAATCAGGACGGGTAAACCAGTCGTGGAAGATGCCGAATTCGGTTTTAGGGCAGCAGCCCCGGCGTTGTCGTGCAAC
>CAYGOW010000470.1:0-3073 GCA_964351425.1 uncultured Roseivirgaceae bacterium | reverse complement strand
CGTAATGAAGGCAATTTTTCAATTGAAAAAATTGAAAGTGAAATCCTGAGGCTTTACAGGAAAAAGCAAATGATTTGGTTGGAAGGAGTTCCTCTAATGGAAAAAAATGGTTTAAAAGTTGATAACTATTGGGGCTATGCCCCTCGAGGGCACATTGATGCTGTAGCCAGATTTGCAAACGACAGCACCATATTAGTTGCTACCATTACAGAAGAAGATAAAAACAAGAATCCAATTGCCAAACACGATTATGAAGTCTTTCAAAACTACTTATTACAATTAAAAGAGCAACGAAGACCAAATGGTAAGCCATATAAAGTAGTTGAAATACCGTCACCAGAAATTAGCTTATATCTCACCCCTGTACCGGTTAAATATTGGGATAGGGAAACCCTTGAGTATTATGAGATGGCTCATTTTAAAGAAGAAGACACCATATTAGTCGTACCAGCCATGAATTATGCTAACTTCTTCATAACAAACGGTGCAGTGCTCGTACCTGAGTATTGGGAAGAAGGCATGCCCATTTCGGAAAAAGAGAAGGATGATACTATGAAGAATATTTTAAGAAAATACTTCCCGGAAAGAGATATCGTAGGTGTACGGTCTGTAGAAATAAACTTATTTGGTGGCGGAATTCATTGTGCTACTCAACAAGAACCAAAAATAAACTAAAGGTAATAACGGTATTGTGCATACCCATCGGAATAAATACCATACCCAAACCGTTGCCAAAGTTCAAATCAACGATTAATAATATTATTATCTGAATAGATCCTTAACCATATTTGATTATCATTGATTAGTATTAGCTTGTAGGAAAGGAGATTGCTCATAGTAGTCTGTAATTCGGTTAGTTACAAAACATAAGCAAGGCAGGAGTTCCTAGAGTTAAGGGCTAGCAGATGGGGTTCGAATCCTCCCTGGATTGCGGATTGGCCGCATTCATCATAATGTAGCCGGGCCGGATGCCGAACTGGTCCTTCACCAGCTGCCAGTAATCCTCTCCTTCCGTAAAAGGCGGCAAGGTAACAGGATAATCGGAGGCCCGGGAAACGAATGGCAGGACAGTAGCAGCGGAAAGGGCTCCGCCTACATGGCGGAGGAAACGGCGACGGGAAGATTGAGTCATAAGGTGGCGTTTTTGTGATAAGATAGTGAAATTATGGATAGGTGGGATTGGGTGATACAATTAATCGTCATGACCTGGGATTAAAATGAACCCGAACGAATTCCTCCAGCACCGGCCCGAGATAGCAGAAGTCAGCCAGGATAGGGTCATCCTTCCGGTCAATTTGCCCAAGGAGCAGAACGGTAGTGGAGGCTTCCGGACTCTCATATGCCAGCAGGAAGGTACTATTCAGGGCATCATTCCCAATGATATATTCCATTGCGATTCCGTTGATCCGAATCAGTCCGCTTTCTGACACCAGTGTGGCCGTCCCCGGGTGCAGGGAGCGCAACAGCGTGGGAAGGTGCTTGCGGTACCCGCTGCGCGAAGGATACTGCAGGAAGCCGGCAATGCGTTGCGAACCATTCTCCTCTAAATAGGCTTCATCGGTCGCCATCACGCGCAATGAATCACCTGTCTTGCCAATGTCCAGGTCCCAATCCGCCGGAAGGGAAATGGCCACAGGAGCCTGTTCGTGTGAGAATGACCTGACAGTGTAATCAGCGCAGGAGGTAAATTCATTGTTTTCATACGGACTGCATGAAGCAATGATCATCACAACAACCATCAAAAGAATATTTCTCATCTTCCCGAAATTAGGGATTCTGCCGGAAGAAATACTACTCCATAATACGATCGAAGGCGTTAATTTTATTTTCATTCAAACGGTGCCCAAATTTTATTATCTTCTGGCATTCAGACTACTACACCTATGATGTATCGCCTCACCTTCCTCCTGCTTTTCCTGACTATTGTTGCCTCTGCACAAAATTCACCCTATGCCATCCGGCAGGCGATCATGCAATCGATCGAAGCCCTGGAGGTGGCGGATGAGCCTATCCATCAGGTAAAAGACCTCGAACTGGATGCCGGTGACCGTTCTGTACACATCCGGATCTACCGACCCAGTGATGCCACGGACTTGCCGGTAATCTACCAGATCCATGGAGGCGGGTTCATCGCCGGAAACCTGGACTCACACGACAACATCTGCCGCAAGCTGGCGAATACCACGAACGCTGTCGTAGTGGCGGTTGATTATCGTCGTCCGCCCGAAAACCCCTTTCCGGCCGCCCTGGAGGATTGCCTTTTTGTCCTGGACTGGATCAACACAAATCGTACTTCCCTGACCTCGAATGAACAATTATTTTTGATCGGGGACAGTGCCGGCGGACAGCTCGTTCCGGCACTTTGCATTAAAAATCATGACCGGGAGAATGCCGTGGCCATCGACGGCCAGATCCTGGTGAACCCCGTGGTGGACATGCGGATTTCTTCTGTGGCCTACAAGAACATGCCCTATTTTGTTCAACCGTATGTAACGGATGAATCCCTGCTCGACCATCCCTATGCCTCCCCGATCGCTCAGGAGAATTTCGGTGTATTTCCTCCAACGCTCGTAATCGTTTCAGAAAAAGACGGACTCAAACCGGAAGGGGTAGCTTTTCACAAACGAATGCAGGAAAGCGGTCAGCCGTCGGTGCTGTTTGAAGTACCTGGTGTCGGTCACCTGGCCGGCATGTGGGCCACTGGATATGAGGTGGCTCAGCCCGCCCTGGATATGGCGGTGAAGCAACTAAACGAATGGACAGAATAGATCCTACACTCTTAACCATAATTCAACCACCATGTCCTCTATTTTCCGTTATTTGATCTTACTTGCCGTCCTGTGTTGTTGCACGGCGGGATACGCCCAGGAGAGCGGCTACATTACGCCGGATAATTTCAGGTTAAATTATACCGTGCAAGGACAGGGCATGCCCGCCCTGGTCATCGGAAGCTCTGTGTATTATCCCCGGACATTCTCTGAAAATCTCCATCAGCACTTGAAAATGATTTACCTGGACCACCGTGGTTTTGTACCGCCAAACGGTAAGCGCACCACTGCGGATTTTGAGCTGG
>CAYGOW010000469.1:0-3074 GCA_964351425.1 uncultured Roseivirgaceae bacterium | reverse complement strand
TGAGGTTGTGTCACAATGGGACCCGACCATTCTACATCGGGGTAATGAGTTATTTTCTCCAAAATTTTCACAGTTGTGCAATTGGCTATCGCATCTCCTGCTGTGTTGTTTGTTACTGCGGAGACCTTAATTGTGTCAACACCTTCACCAAGTCCGCTAAATGTAATTGGCAAGTCTCCCGCAGTGATATTGATCCTATTGATGGGAGGTCCACTCTCGAACGCCAAGGTTACCTTGATTTCAGTAGATGGGGGAAAATTGTCAATGCGATCCAAAGTAATGGACATGTCATCTGAAGAGCCACAAGTGCGTGTGAAAGACGTGACAATGTCTGTAACGGATGGTGGAGCAGGTACAATGGTCGGAGATGTTATCGCAGTCGTTGAAATCCAATCTTGATCGTCATAGATGCAACCTGAATTTGGCTTCATTCGCACTTGATAGTGTCGTATGGGCGAAGCAATTGGCCGATCTATAAAGTTCCCAGTTCCTGCTTCAGCGGTCCATGGAGCACCTCCTGTACTTGAAGACCGCCATTCAAAAACGCCGCCAGAGATTTGAGGATCCGTGTAATCCACGGCGATGCGATACATGTCACCTTCACAAAATGTGGATTGATCGCCGTTGGCCGTAGTTCTGTATGTCAGTACTTCATTGATCGCATCGTAGGAATATCTGAATCGAAACGTAAAACGACCACCATATCCTGACACATTACTAAATACAGTTGTTTTCCATTCATTTGGCCGATCAGCCAGGTTTTGGAAGGACATGAAGGCGGTAGCCTGCCGCAAATTGTCATCATCCTGGTCAACTGGGCGACCAGTTGAGAATTCACAATCCGCATTCACGTCAGTTTCCCAGGTCTGTATATTAATGTTGAGAGAAAAATTATCGATATTAGCACACAAATCGAATCCAGGTCCGACGTCTACCTCCACTCCATAAAAGGTATGAGCCGCTGTATTATTCGAAGTTGGTGAAAAGGTACCAGAGGATGATTGGTTCCATCCACCAAATACACAAATGGTAGCGTCCCCGACCGTAGGTATGGTAACATAGGATCCATTCGAATACATCCTTGGAGCCACATACATACGGAACATAGGATCTGGGGGGCCAAATGGACAACACTCATCACCATCAGAAGGAATATTCACCCATTCTACCTGGAGAAGTTCCAGCTCATAGCTGAACGTAACTTGAGCAAGCAGTTGGGTGGCGACTGGAAACGAGACTACCCATACCAACACAATCTTAAACCATGGTTGTAACTTCTTCATACTAATAAGCAATTTGAGTGGTTGAACTTATGGGTGATTGCTGCTCGTTGGTCAGCACGGCCCGCACCGCATAGCGGTATGCGGTATTCATCTGCGGCTGGTCGTCGACATATCTATAAATCGCTTTGCGGCGATGCTCAATCTTAATATCTTCTGGAGGTATGAGCTCAAAAGTGCTAATGTCATCCTCGCCAATCCCTCGTAGAATGACAAAATGATGTACTGCCGCATCGGGGGTGTACTCCCATTGCAGACGCACCTGCTTTGCCCTTCGATCTGCAGAAACATTCAAGTTCCACGGTTGTGGGACTTCATCCGTAGATTCGATCACAATGGAAACTTCCTGGCTTTGCGAGGACAATCCAACTTTATCCACGGCACGTATTTGATAGAAATTGCCCCGACCTGCTGCAAACTGTGAAATCTGCAATATCTCATCCTGAGGATTTAGCTCGCTCAGCATTTCCCAGCTACCGGTATCGGGTCGATGCCAGAGCTCCTGCCTTTCCAGATCGTCACTACTACTACCAGCCCAGCTTATTTGCACCATTGCATTTTCAAAAGTGATCGAGCGAATCACCGGCTCAGAAGGCGGTATGGTATCGGGTCGTGTGAGCGTCCCCATCTTTGACATTTCAGACATATTTTGCCGGTAATCATAGGCAGCGACCTTGATGAAGACATTACGACTGAGGGTGTTGAGACTGGTACTATCCAGATAAACATTGCGGGGGTGGACTCGATTGGTCAATTGGGTAAACTCATCGGTCGAGTCATTGCTCATCCAGACTCTGTAACCCAACATATCAGGCTCCGTATTTTCGTCCCAGGTCATCACCATGGTGCCATCATCCATGATCTGCCCCCGTATATTCTGTGGAGCAGCTGGTGGTGTTTCGTCGACCAGTTGCGCCAGAGCTGGAAAAGAAGCAACCTCCCGGTCATACTGATCAATTCCCACTACCTTGTAATAATTCGTTGGGTATGGAGTCTGATCCAAGAAAAAACGCAAATTGGGCGCCATCAGGTTGTCGGGGTTCAGTAACAGATACTGCCCATCCACGCGATCCGAACGATAGATTCGAAAACCCAGAATCAACACCTCGTCCTCCTCATTATATCGCCAGCTAATACCCAACTGCTCCGGAGATTCGTAGGGTAGTACCGATTCTATGACCGGGAAACTAAAGGGCAAAGGCTCGATGCCCTGACCGATCTGAGGATCCGAGGGTGGGCCCTGCACATCGAAGGCTGTACTTCCCCGTACCCGGTAATGGTATTCCACCCCATTGGCCGGTAGGCTGTCTATGTACATCATATAGCGACCATCCTCCTCCGTACGTTCCGGATTGATCAGCGGTTTGTCGTGGACTGGAGCAAAGTGCTCACCATCCTCCGATCGCTCTACGGTGTAACTCACATACGTATTTTGATAAAGTTCTTTATTCCATGCCAGTAAAACCTGCCCATTCTCAAAAGCCGCGGAAAAGTCAAGTATTTTGGGCAATGCCACTACATCCTCCAATGCCAGCGAAGCATACCCTGTGTCGATCTGCACCCGGGATGATCCGGCAGGATATACCCTGTATACATAGGTTTCTTCCGGCCTGGCCGTAGAGTCCGTCCATGCCAATCCCATCGCATTAGCAGCAGGGAAGGAATGATCGGCGGCAAACAACCCGAAACTAAAGCGGTTTTGCTGATCCCGGGCAATATCTATTAACGATGCTTCCTCACCTTGTTGGTCCGAGACCACTTGAAAAGTACTACCAAAAATGGCCTGAGCGCCGA
>CAYGOW010000468.1:2801-3078 GCA_964351425.1 uncultured Roseivirgaceae bacterium | reverse complement strand
ACGCTGGTTTTCCCTTACCACTTTCTAAACGATCCAGCAGGTTAGCTACTGCACGGCGTTTAGATTCCATAGCATCTTCGTGAGGGGCCATACGGTAACAGGTAATCAGGTCCGAATGATGGGCAAGCCTCTTTGATACATTGCCGTGGAGATCCATGCAGGTAGAAATGAGTGTTTCAGTACCGACCACTTCCCGGATCCGGGCAATAAGATCGCCTTCAGGGTCATCAAGGCCCTGAACACTCATTGCCCCGTGAATATCGAAATACAATCCGTC
>CAYGOW010000468.1:0-2791 GCA_964351425.1 uncultured Roseivirgaceae bacterium | reverse complement strand
AGCGTAACATCAACCAACGAGTCATAGGATTTTCTTGAGACAATACCGCCGGGCAACGATTTGCCAATAAGTGCAGGCACCCATTCCGCCCGTTGGCGCAGGCTTGAGTCAGGGTCCATGAACGGGTACCTTTCGAAAATCTCATCACCAATTTGTGGATGAAAAGCTTCCGAATAGGTGACGGCCGGGGAGAATGTGCTCGACTCAATGCCCAATCCGGCTATGGCAATCCGTGGCAGGTCAGAACTGCTTTCAGAGTCACGGTCGGTGTTTCCTGACTGGCAGGCTGAAAAAAGGAAAATGATTAAAAGAATGTGGAGGTATAGTGTTTTTTTCATGATGTCGTGCGATCAAGATACAAAAGAAGCGGTAGATCAAGCAAATACTCCCCGCATTCAGGATGAATTAAATGTAATTTACAGGGAATGCCTGTATTTCAGGATTTCTTTTTTTTCTTCGGTTTGGGCATGGGAAGGGCGGCTGCGGTAATTTGTATTAATTCACTTAACCATTCCCTGTCTTCCAGTTTATCTTCAATCAGCAAACTGTTTTTTGCCCCGGTGTAGGGCGGTGCTTCGACGGCTTCATCTCCAATGAATTCCTTTCCTTCCTGTGTAGGCTTGATAAATAGTTTGTTGTCACATACCAGGGCGAATATTTTTTCATCGGCATACAGGCCGTATTCACCGAACATTTTTTTGTAATGAATCTCGCCCGGATAGGATATCTGATCCATTACGAAGTCTACAAAATGCTGATCTGATGCCATACATCAAGGTAATTAATTTTTTCGATCCCCGTCAGGCATTCTCCGTCTTTGATGCTTAACGATGAAAAAAAGAATCAAAACGAACCCAAACAGTGACGGAAGAATTTGGCTGTAGGGTTGATAGGCATCGAGTACGGTGCCTGCAAAAGCAGCAAGCAGGGCCGTATAGGCACTCACCATTTTGTAAATGTGTTCAGGCATCCACAATTGTTTTCTTTGATAATATCGCGCAGGTATCAGGTACCTGGCGAAGTCATAAAATATAATGAACCCTAAGGCACCTAATGTGCTGTAAATGATCACCGGCGCCCAGAAAAATCGGGGGGACTTCAAATAGTAGAGAGAGTAAGCCAGGGTTAAAATAGTGAGCACGGCAACTACGATATCCAGCAAACGTGGCGTATTCGATTTTAATTGGAGTGTTCGATACCCTGAAAAACACAAGTATCCGCTGAGGGCAGTTATGACCAGGAGAAAGAGGTTCCGTTTAAACACGAAGACACCAAACAAGCCAGTGATGACTACGATGCTCAACAAAACGGTGAAGATTTTTCCAGTTTTTTTGTGACGATTTGTTCCCTTGCGGCGGATGAGTATCCATGTTCCTGCCAGGAGAGCCAGGGTGCCAATAGATACATGAATGATAATGTTTAGTTGGTGCAGGACATCCATGGAAATATGAAATTTAAATGGAACCAGTGCTCAGTATACAGTGGCTTTACCAAACTCTTCGTAAAAAATTAAGCCAGTTATCCGAACAAATATTTCTAATATCCTCTTCTGAATACCCTCTTTCCCGGAGAATATGCGGTATCTTCTGAAGGTCCGCAATGGTGTCCAGATCATCCGGACTTTGCTCCTTACCATATGCCCCATCCAGGTCGGAACCAATCCCGGCGTGAAGGGAATTGCCGGCCAGTTGGCACACATGATCAATGTGGTCGACTACAGATGCCAGTGTGACATTTTCGCTCCGTGGGGTGGAAACGCCGCGTTTCCAGGTAGAGGTAAGCATCCAGGCGTCAAAAGCTGCCCCGATGACCGCCCCGCGTTCTATCAGTTCCTTGAGTTGTTCGTCCGAGAATTGACGATGATGGGGGACGAGTGCCCGGCAATTGGAATGACTTGCCCAAACCGGTCCATGGAATACATCCATCGCTTCCCGGAAACTCTCGTCACAAAGATGGGTAGTGTCCAATATGATATTGAGCTCTTCCATTCGCTTAAGCAACGCCTGCCCTTTTTTACCAATTCCGCCACTGGCATCAGTTCCCTGTGCGTACGTTCCCGGGCCGTAATGGGCGGGGCCGATGGCACGTAACCCATCCGCATAGGCTATGTCCAGGTGATCCAGCGTTACAAGTGAATCAGCTCCTTCCAGGCTTCGCACAAGTCCGATGGGCGTATTCTCCCGATCATTCTCCCAGGAATGCAGGTGATTAGCTAATGATTCCAGGTCATTGATTTGTACCAGGTGCCCCCCGCGCTCCATTTCCCTATACCAGGCAGCCTGTGCCTGGGTTTGCGCCCAGGCCTGCTCCGGAGAATTCCAGCTCGCCCCGGGCATTGGGTTGCCCCTTCGGGTATAGCGAGCAATCTGGGTGCCTACCACAACCCCAACATTTCCCTGTCGCAAAGCGGAAAAGGAAACGGTATTATTTCCCCGGTCTGGCTTATCGGTTTTCCCTTGTTCGGATTCCCGTATTTCCAGCACTGACCAGCGCAAGTCCCGGTTCCACTCCATGGCAT
This sequence comes from uncultured Roseivirgaceae bacterium, assembly GCA_964351425.1. GTDB lineage: Bacteria > Bacteroidota > Bacteroidia > Cytophagales > Cyclobacteriaceae > JAUILA01. The sequence goes on along the minus strand of CAYGOW010000468.1, from coordinate 273 downwards.
TCATGGATAAGTCCAGGTGGGCGTCGAAGATGAGTGGATCATTCATTGATTTCAAATATTGCTTCAATCTCAACTGCGATGTTGCCGGGCAGGATCATGCCTACGGCGCTCCGGGCACCTTTGCCCCTATCTTCGCCCATTAACTCAACCATCAATTCACTAAACCCATTGATTACCTTGGGGTGATCATGAAAATCCGGTGCGGAATTCACCATCCCCAGTGTTTTCACCAATCGCTTAATGACAGAGAGACTACCTGCGTGTTCCCTGATG
>CAYGOW010000467.1:0-3091 GCA_964351425.1 uncultured Roseivirgaceae bacterium | reverse complement strand
TGATAATATGATTAAGCTGATGCTGCGGTAAATCAGGAGCGGTAGTGCGACAAATCCCAGGGGATGCAGTTGCCAGGCAGCATTCCATTCTCCATGAAGAATGTGGGATACTGATCGGCCCAGTCCGCAACCCGGACAGAAATCAATGCCGAGATTATGCAACGGACATATTGACCAGGCACCAGAGGGTACACTTACGGCCAGGTACAAAAGGCCTCCAAGCCAGACAAATGCCTCCCAGGGCAAGACGTGCAAGGATATTTTACGCTCCATGATACTCTAAACATACAACATTTTCCACATGATGTGTGTGTGGGAACATATCCACGGGTTGTACGGCAGTTAATCGGTAATTTTTACTGAGGAGTGCCAGGTCACGCGCCTGGGTTGCCGGATTACAGCTCACATAGACGATACGCTGCGGTGCTGCGTCGAGCAGTACGTTCACAACATCTTCATGCATGCCTGCTCGTGGCGGATCGGTTATGACCACATCCGGCCGGCCATGTGCGGACAGAAATTCTTCCGATAACAAGTCCTTCATGTCCCCCGCATAAAACGACGTGTTGTTGATGCCATTCAATTCACTGTTCTTCCGGGCATCCTCTACGGCATCTTCCACATATTCAAGGCCTACGACCTTGCGGGCCTGGTTGGCCACATAATTGGCAATGGTTCCCGTGCCACTGTATAGATCATACACCACCTCATCGCCGGTTAGTCCCGCGTATTGCAGGGCAATGGCATACAGATTCGCTGCCTGGTCGCTATTGGTCTGATAAAAGGATTTTGGTCCGATCCGAAAGCGAAGTTTTTCACCTGTTGATCCCGGTCGGTCCATTTCCTCCAGAATATGATCCCTGCCATACACATTCACCACGTCAAGATCATTAAATGTTTCGTTTCCTTTGGTATTAATCACATAATGTAACGACGTGATCTCCGGAAACTCCTGTTTCAGGTGCATCAATACTCCCTCAAGCCAGTCCGGATGATCCCCGGCGACCTGGACAATCACCATGGTTTCCCCGGTACTGGTTGTACGTATAATCAGATTCCGCATGTACCCGGTTTGTTTGACGAGGTTGAAAAAAGGGATTTCCTTTTCCAGACAGAAATTCCGTACTGCCAGCCGGATGTCATTGGACGGATCCGCCTGCAGATAGCAGTGATCGATATCCAGAATCTTGTCAAACCTGCCCGGGATATGGAATCCGAGTGCATTTCGTTCAAAGTCTTCCCCGCTTTCGATTTCTTCCCGCGTCAGCCATCGGCTGTCTGAAAAGGTGAATTCCAGCTTATTGCGATAATAGCGTGTCTTATCAGAAGAAAGGATGGGACTAATGTCAGGAAGAGGAACTTTGGCGATACGTTGGAGGGCATCGACTACTTGTTGCTGTTTATAATGTAATTGCGTTTCGTACTGAATGTGCTGCCACTTACAGCCACCGCAGGTGCCGAAATGAGAACAAAACGGGTCAGTGCGCAATGAAGATTTCTTGTGGAACACAACGGGAACTGCCTGGAGGAAGGATTTCTTTTTCCGTACAATCCGCAGGTCTGCCACATCGCCGGGAGCTACACCCGTGACAAAAATCACCTGACCTTCGTGGCGCGCGATGCATTTTCCTTCGGCAGCAATCCCTTCTATTTCTATGGACGTTAGGACTTTATTCTTTATCTTCATAGAACTGTTAAAAATATTACTGTGTCTATATGAGGAAACTTCTACTGATTTCCTTTTTTATTCTTCTGGCCTGCAAAGGTAGCCTTTTTGCCTCTCATATCGTAGGGGGAGAATTTGAATTACTGCATGTGCGGGATTTCCGCTACACGCTGAATATGATCCTTTATTTTGATGAGAAAAATGGGGCATCCGGGGCGCTGGATCCGTCGGCCACCGTTTATATCTATCGAAAATCCGATAACCAATTAATGTTTTCCATTCTGTTGCCACGGCGGACGATTTTGGATGTGCCCTACAGCAATCCGGCGTGTACATCGGATATCCTGGAAACGTTGCGGATTGTCTATTCCTCCGACATTGTGTTGCCCGCGGATCAGTTCAATGATCCGGAGGGCTATTATGTATCGTTTGAACGCTGTTGCAGGAATTACGGAATCGATAATATATTTAGTAATGATCCGAATAGCGGGGCCGGAGGGATATCTGCCGGACAAACATTTTACCTGGAGTTCCCGCCGGTTGTAGACGAGAATGGCGAATTTTTTCAGAATTCAACGCCCCGATTATTTCCTCCGTTACGAGATTATGGGTGTGTGGGTAAGTATTTCTATACCGATTTTTCCGGGGTGGATGATGACGGAGACTCCCTCGTGTACTCCATGGTAACTCCGTTTAGTACCTTTGACACCTTCAATGCAATTCCTCCTTTCCCTAGTCCGGGTCCCTATCCGGAGGTCGTGTGGCGGTCAAATGAAGGGTTTGGTCCCAACGATATCATTCAGGGGGATCCTGATCTCCGAATTTCCAGAGACGGACTGTTAACAGCCAAGCCTACCCAGACCGGATTATTTGTGTTTGCCGTGCAATGTGAAGAATTCCGGGATGGCAAGCGGATCGGCGTGATGCGCCGGGACTTCCAGATGCTGGTAGTCGACGGGTGCATTAATGAAGATCCGGTTGTAAAGGCACGACGTGTGGGCAGCTCAGAATTTTATAATGAAGGGGAAGTCATAAACTTCCAGTATACCGAAGAAGATAAATGTATTGAGATAGAAGTCAGGGATATCCCGGTAGGAGGGGACCTGGTGGAGAATGTGAATATCCAGGCGATCCCCATTAATTTTGATGCTTCCCTGGAAGACATCTCTATTGATATCAGCCAGAATATACCTTTGACAGGTGCCGCTGACGTGGCCCGGTTCACCATTTGTTTTCCGGATTGCCCCTATCTGCCTGATCGTCCCTACCAGATTGGAATTATTGCTACGGATGATGCATGTCCGTTGCCCGCACTGGATACTGTGATTGTAAGCATTCGGGTTCAGCCGCCGCCGAACCGAAAACCGTATTACGAAGGGTTGTCCTCGATACTTAATATCACGGTGGATGAGGAAGCTGGCGGAC
>CAYGOW010000466.1:318-3100 GCA_964351425.1 uncultured Roseivirgaceae bacterium | reverse complement strand
GGCGCTCACGTGACACCTGTTTCGCCAAAAGCCAAACATCCTTGCCTGTGGTGAAAAACTCCTTGCGCTCACCTGGAATGTGTTCCTTCCTGACAATACCCCAATCAATCAGGGATCGAAGGTTCATGTTCACATTACCACGGGATAGTTTTAATTCTTCCATTATTTCCTCGGTGGACATTGGCTCAGTGGCCACAAGTAATAAGGCATGGATCATGCCCATGGACTTACTTATCCCCCAGCTTGAGCCCAATGTGCCCCATGCCTGGATAAACTTGTGTCGTGCCTCCTGATATTCCATATCGTGAATATACAACTATTTTCGTAACTTTCAATATTTATTGGATGTTATGGATCTATGTTGTCATCCTGGGGGATCCGCGATAGAGGGTCAACCCGGGATCTCCATCCAGTACACAGCACACCCCTTCAGGGCGTAAGAAGATCCCATAGTGATTCTGCCTTTCAACACAGGATGACAGAAGGTAGGCTCCCCTATGTTGTCATCCTGGAATTTGTGAAGTGTAACGAAACAAATATCCGGGATCTCCATCCAGTACACCGTACACACCTTCAGGGCGTAAGAAGATCCCGTTTATGAGGTGTGGTCTTTCATAGTGATTCTGCCTTTCATCACAGGATGACAGAATGTAAGGTATCACTGTTCAATAACTCGCTCTTCAAGCTTTCCTGTTTTCTTATTTTTCAGGATAACTTTCCGGGCGCCATAATGCGTAATCTCATCTTTAACCAGGTAATGGTCCTCGTCATAATCCGTCAGATGGGCATTCTTGGTGAGTCCCTCCTGCCCTCGCCAAACCGCTAATTCCACAGGTTCCCATTTCTTTGTCCTCACCGATTTGTAGGCGGCATCCATGACTGCATTCACAACATACCCGTCGTAAAAGGTCTCCCGGGGTGCTTCACCTTTCTCCATGGCATTGAACATATCCATGAACATGTGGTTGTAGCCCAATTCATTCAATTCGTCTCCCACCGGGAATAACCATCCACTGTCACTTTCCGCCTTTTCCGCGATATATCCGCCGCTTTTACCAGTCGTGAATATTTCCAGGCCGGTCCGCATAAATCCATTACTCCAAATGGTCCCTTCATCGCCCATAACTTCATCCCGTAGATCAAGTCCGCCGCGGAAGGTCCAGCTTACTTCAAACTGTCCGATAGCCCCGGTCTCATATTTGACAAGGCCGATCGCATGGTCTTCGGCATCAATAGGCTTCACCTGCGTATCGGCCCAGCACATAACCTCTACCGGCTTAATGTCCTTACCTATAAAGGATCGGGCTATTTCAACACAATGACATCCTAAATCCAGAATGGCTCCGCCACCGGCAATCTCTTTGTCCCAGAACCAGTCGCTGTGCGGCCCGGGATGTGTTTCCCGCGACTTCGCCCACAATACACGACCAATAGCTCCTGCTTTTACGCTTTCCCAGGCTTTCAGAAATTTGGGCGTATAGACAAGGTCTTCCAGGTAGCCATTAAAAATTCCGGCTTCTTCTACCGCTTTCATCATGCGCAACGCCTCTTCACCAGTGCGGCCCAGTGGCTTGGTACAAATGACGCCTTTCTTGTGTTTTACACACAGATTGACCGCTTCCTCGTGCATGTGATTCGGAAGTGATATACAAACCACATCAACATCTTCCCGGTCAATCGCCGCTTCCATATTATCGGTATAAAATCCGACGGAGTAATCCTCGGCAAATTTTTTACTGGATTCCATCTTACGGGAATAAACGCTTACCACTTTATCACGGCTGCGGTATCCCATTAATGAATCAGAGTAGAACCGGCCAATAAATCCGGTTCCGAGCATAGCAATTTTCATGGTTCTTGAATTTTCTTTTCTTTAAATATGATAGCAAATAAAATCATCACTACAACCGCAATAGCTGCAGGATACAACCAGATCTGTCCCCAATCATGACCTTCTTCCAGGATAAATGATTCCGTGATTTGTCCGGCGATATAAAATCCAATATACATGCCTACCCCATACGTGGCCAGGGTGATCAAGCCCTGTGCGGCAGATTTAATATTCTCCCCTGCCTTCTTTTCCGTATAAATCTGTCCGGTCACAAAGAAGAAGTCATAGCAAATACCATGGAGAATAATACCCAAATAAATAAGACCCATCAGATCATCCGCGTTGCCAAAGCTAAACATGACATAACGAAGAGCCCAGGCACCCATACCAACAAGCAACATGTATTTGAGCCCAAGGCGTCGGAAGAAAAACGGGATAAGCAGCATAAAGACGAGTTCAGATACCTGCCCCAGGGCCATTTTACCAGCCGCAGCTGTAACTCCTACCTCATTCATGTATTTATTCGCTTCCTGGTAGTAAAACGCCAGTGGAATACAGATCAGGATAGAGGCGATAAAGAAGATAAGGTAATTACGGTCTTTCAGAAGCTTCAAGGCATCCGTTCCAATGATATCGCCAATGGATATGTCTTTGCCTTTTCCACCCGGAGGTGTGTCCGGCAGGAAAAAACTTAATACCCCCAGGCACATAGAGGCAATGGCAGCCATTAAGAAGGTATTGACAAGGGTGCCCTGGTCTTCCCAGGCAAACCAACCGATGGTCAACCCTGCAACAATCCAGCCAACAGTACCCCACACACGCAATTTGGCAAACTGATTCTCCGGATCCGTCAATTGCCGGAAGGCGACAGAATTCACCAAAGCTAGTGTCGGCATATAAATGATCATATACGCCAGAATAATTGGGTAGAAACCGCCAAAATCAGGCTGG
>CAYGOW010000466.1:0-308 GCA_964351425.1 uncultured Roseivirgaceae bacterium | reverse complement strand
TCCGCCCCCGATAAAATGAAGGGCGCCAAGAATACGCTGGGCCGAAAAATACCGGTCAGCAATAAGTCCGATTACAAATGGTGCTATTATGGCGCCTAACGACTGTGTCCCGTAGGCCATGCCATTCTCCACATCAGATGCGCCGATGGTCCGGCTAAGGTAGGTGCCCATGGTTACGAACCAGGAACCCCAGATAAAGAACTCCAGGAACATCATCAGGGATAACCTGAACGTCAGTGATTTTTTCATAGTTTGGTTGATTTGGTCGTTTAATATAAGGCAATTCTTTTGTTTCCCCCGAGCCGTTC
>CAYGOW010000465.1:0-3107 GCA_964351425.1 uncultured Roseivirgaceae bacterium | reverse complement strand
ATTAAATAGGAAGTACTTCCAAAGCCTCCTTTGAAGGAGACTTCCGAAACAGTCAGGGAAGTCTGTCGAAGGATCTCCATGCCCTTTTCCAAGCGAACCTGACGAATGAACTGACTAGCTGAAAGCTTGGTTTGTTGCTTGATCTTTCTGAGTAGGTTGGAACGGCTCGTATTCATGGCTTCTGCCAGATCAGAAACACCGAATTTTTCATTGGACACGTTCTCAAGGATGATGGATTCGGCCTGATCTACAAACTTCTCGGTGTTGAAAGATGGGTATGACATAGCTTCTAGGTGGTTCAAAAGTAGTAAATATTTATTCGCATATCAACATATTGGTATTTTCCATAATATGATGAAGAATTCAGTTAATTGCTGCATAATTTATATCCCAGCGCCATAGTTTTTATCGCTTCCCCAAACTTTATGGATTTGGCTGCATAGCTCATAGGTCTCACTTTCACTCTTCCCTCACCTTTGTAAAAGGTAATTTAATCACATATAACATTAGAAAAATGGAGACTATGAAAACGCTAAAGAACAACTCCCTCAGAGTATTCATCAACCTTATATTGATGGCAGTTTTTTTACCGGCTTGCAGCCATTCCGATGCGCAGAAGAAAAGTGAATCAGGCATTGACAAGCCTGAAATGAATATTCACTCCGCAGTGCTAGCCGGTAACCTGGAAGTAGTAAGACAACATATAAAGGCAGGCACCGACATTAATGAAATAGAACCTATGAGTGGGTCAACACCCCTAATCTCAGCTGCTACATTCGGTAAAACAGACATTGCAGAAACGCTGATCGAAGCAGGTGCAGACTTGACCATCGCAAATAATGATGGCACTACACCCCTTCATTCTGCAGCCTTCTTTTGCCGGGTCGAGATCGTCCAGTTGCTGATCGATGCGAATGCTGACAAGACCCTTAGAAATAAATTCGGAGCCACGCCTGGGGAAACCGTTATGGGGCCATTTTCTGACATCAAGCCTATCTATGAAATGATGCAGCAACAGTTAGCACCACTAGGCATGCAACTGGATATGGAACAGCTCGAAAAGACCCGTCCTGTAATCGGGATGATGCTACAGTAACAAATCGCCAAATCAAGTAATATGATGACAATCGAAAGAAGACACGATATTGACTGGCTGCGCGTGATTGCCATAGGTCTGCTTATAATCTATCATGTTGGAATCATTTTCCAGCCATGGGCCATGTTTGTAGGATTTATAAGGAGTGATGAGGTCAAGGAAAGTCTGTGGAAGCCTATGACCATGCTGAATGTCTGGCGAATCCCTTTCCTGTTCTATGTTTCCGGTATGGGCGTTTATTTTGCCATCCGCAAGCGAACCTGGGCAGAACTGTTGCTCGAGCGTTCCAGGCGAATTCTTATTCCTTTCTTCTTTGGCATAATAGCCATTGTGCCCTTGCATTTTCTGATTTTTCAGGAATACTACAATCTGCCTATAGGCTATTATGCACATCCGGCGCATTTGTGGTTCCTGGGAAATATATTCGTCTACGTACTGATACTACTACCCATCTTAGTATATCTGAAGAAAATAGAGGGGGGAAGGTTTGTGAGAGGTTTATCGATCTTCATGAGCAATCCATTGGGTCCGATGTCCCTATCGGTCTTTTTCATCCTGGAAACTGTGATTGTCAGGCCACGGGTCTTTGAAATGTATGCTCAGACCTGGCATGGCTTCTTCCTTGGATCCCTGGCTTTCTTTTTCGGCTTTCTGATCGCGTACAGTGGCAGGACTTTCTGGCAGACTGTTCTGAAATGGAGGTGGCTTTACCTGGGAATGGCGATAGCCTTATACGTCATCCGGTTGATGGTTTTCGAACTGAATTCACCCGGTTATCTCATGGCCGTAGAGTCCAATTGCTGGATCTTTTCGGTTTTCGGATTCGGGTACAGATACCTGAACAAGCCAAGTCATACATTGAGCTATTTAAGCCAGGCTGCCTACCCGGTGTACATCATTCATATGTTTGTAATGTATGCCGGGGCTTTGATCATTCTTCCAATGGATATACCGGTCATGCTGAAATTCGTATTCATCATCTTGTTTACGGGTGCCGTGAGTTACTTGATTTATGAATTCATCATCCGGAGGATAGGTTTCCTGAGACCGTTGTTCGGATTAAAATGGATCTCCTTCAAATCGAGAGAGGAAAAAGTTACTGCGGATACCGCCGGATCTACAAGTTAGAAAACAGACTCTTTTGTAACCATTAAATTTCAATAAAAATATTCTACGTTTTAAAATCTATTATTATGAAAAATTTATTTGCAATCGTATTATTTTCTTGCACGCTTAGTGCTTTTGCTCAAACTAACGCATCGAAGAGTGAAGAAACTCAAGTAGACCATAAGTGGAGGGTAAGTATGCCTTATATTGTGCCAGATGAGCTTATCTCTGGTTATGACGATCGAACCAGTATTCAAATGGTAGAATTCCATGTAAAACGCAACCTGGATAATAAGAACATCATTGGGGTTAAGTTTGCCACCTGGCGATTATTTCAACCCATGGGAATCACCTGGTGGGATGGCGTGGTAGATAAAATAGAGTCTGGGACTGAATATTACGATGGATATTTAAGGGAAACAGGAATAGGTATCACCTACCAACGCATGCTTTGGAAAGGGTTATTTGCTTCTGTAGAAGTCCTTCCGCAATTTCAAACCTACACGGATTTAGATGGTAATAAACTTAAAAATGGATTTAAGGTTTACAACTCGATTCATTTGGGTTATCACGTAGCATTTGGTAAGAAAAAACGATTTTTCATAGAACCTCAGGTTCATTGTAACCAATGGATGTTTGACAACAATTCTCCTGAAGGGTTTAAGGAGTTTGACGATAAATATGGAAACGTCTTTCTTTTTGAACCAAACCTTTACTTTGGGGTGAAGTTTTAAGCTAAGGAACTGTCTCAAAAGGCTTGATACACTCGTAGTTTTTGCCACGGAGGACAGAGAACAATCAGAAACAACACGACTGGGACCGCATGGCGCGTCCTGGTCGTTTTTGCGTTGTTGAACTGTGCCGGTTGCTTTCGCTGGGTCGAGGAGTTTTCTGACAGGATGAA
>CAYGOW010000464.1:0-3109 GCA_964351425.1 uncultured Roseivirgaceae bacterium | reverse complement strand
GATCGGAGGTATGGCGCTTTCAATAAACTTTACGTTCGGGAATGACGGGAGAAAAGATCGTCGGGCGGAGTGTCCTTGCTCCGCCTATTTAGTTTACCTGCCGCAGCCTGGAGGCTACGGCGGACAGCTGAGGGTTTACCTGCCGCAGCCTGGAGGCTACGGCGGACGAAATATTCAAAGTCACGTCATCCCCGACCGGATAGACAATGGGTGCTTGTGCTACTGAGAATCGGGGATCTGACGTTTATCGTCAACTAACATTACCGATGAAACCGACGACAGGTGACGAAGTCTGCCGTCCAAAGACTGGGTCCTCGTTTCGTCAGATATAGGTCGCTTCGCAGATCCCCGATCGGAGGTATGGCGCTTTCAATAAACTTTACGTTCGGGAATGACGGGAGAAAAAATCGTCAAGCGATGCATTTATGCTCCGCCTATTTAGTTTACCTGCCGCAGCCTGGAGGCTACGGCGGACGAGGCTACGGCGGACAAAAATTACATTCTCATCCTGCACAAACCCCGCCGTCCGGATAGTCACAATCCACCTCGCCGGAAATAACTTCCTTGACCATAAACTCGCTTGCATTGGGAAGTAAAACGGAGAGAAAGGTCTCCACTTTGCCGAATACTTCGTCTTTGGGTTTCCCGGCCCACTCATGTCCGCCACCGCATTCACTTACCAGCATATAATTGGCACCAAGCGCCGCGAGACGGTCTGCAATGCTCGCACTTCCATGAAGCATTAAATAGCCCGGTTCGGATTCATCACAATAATGATGCGGTGCTGAGGCATAAGGAACCAGGTTATCACATGTCCCGTGAAAAAATAACGAAGGCAAGGCATTCTCCTTTGAGATCAGGTTCAAATCAATCAGTGCACCTGCCATGCTGATAATCCCTGCATATGAAAATTCGTCCGGAAGTATCGCTGTGCCATTGTCATCAATCCTGGTTTGATCCCAATACGCAGCATGAAGTATCCCTTCCGCACCGGCACTGCTGCCGGCAAGAATAATTTTATCAGTAACCAATCCATTACGGGACCCTTCGGACAGGATCCATGCGGCTGCCCGGGAGATATCACGCCCATTTTCCCGTAAGACCATTCGCTTTTCTTCCGCAGGAATATCACAGCCAAACCCGCGGCCTGTCATCAGGAGCCGGTATGACATGGTAATGGCGGCATAACTGGTTCCTCTTTCCTTGTTCATCCGCATGATATTCCGACAGAACACTGCTCCATTTTGCCTGGATCCACCACTGAAGCCGCCACCATGGACAAATAGTACGATGGCATCCGGCGTATCCTCCGGCAGGTAGATATCCATCTGTAAATCATCATAATAATTAACTGTGACCGGATCCTGACTAAAAACAGTCAGTGACAAAAGACAGAGGATCGTTAGTAAACTGGGTATCTTGTTATTCATAAATTGGATTTATTTCGGCTATTACGGGAAAGTGATCTGACGGATACCGCATATCGCGTGAATCGGATAATGTGGCAAAATTTATAATCTCCCAGGTACCATATAGAAATATGTAATCAATTCTTCGGGTTACCGGCTGGTCAAAACGAAATGCATTAAACGTCCCCTCCGGACCATATGGGGGCGTAGAACTCGTCTTTCGGGCATCCGCGAAATATTCTGTCATCACTTTATAGGGAGGCTTGTCAGACGTGAAGTTGAAGTCCCCCATTATCACGGCAGGCGCCTTGACCATTGATAATATTCGATCACGAATCAACCGGGCGCTTTCCAGCCGGGCTTCCGTGCCTACATGATCGAAGTGGGTATTGAACACATACACCTGTTCGCCTTCCACGTCCTCAAACAACGCCCAGGTACAGATTCTCGGCAAGGCCGCATCCCACCCGGTGCTTACTTCATCCGGTGTTGGTGACAGCCAGAAAGTGCCACTCTCCACTACATCAAACATCTCATCATTGTACAGGATGGCGCTATATTCTCCCTTTTCCTTCCCGTCATCACGACCAACACCCAGTAGTTTAAAATTCTCCAGCCCGGCTACCATGTCATCAAGCTGATGCTTAAGTGCTTCCTGTACGCCAATGATATCTGCGCTATGGTAATTCATCAAGCCGATTACATCCTGCCTACGATTCGTCCAGTTATTGACTGAATCACGGGTATCGTCAAACTTGATATTGTAGCTCATTACCCTGATTTGCGCTTCGGAAAGGGGCCCTGCGCAGAGAATAGCCAGAATATATAATAATTTCATAGGAAAGATCAAATTGATAGGGACTTGTATCTATGATTCATTAAAATACATAATTTCCTGCGAACAGTTTGCTTCGTTAATTGCAAATGTTTGATTACGTCGGCCGGCTACGTATCTTCAGTCATTAAAATTCTCCCACATCGATGCAGACCAAAAGAAATTATCCAATCCTCCAAACTGTAAGGTGGTCCTCCCGCTACCTCATTGGCATATTTATTTATTCCTCCATAATCGTGGGGTGCTATGAAATCGCCCACATGTATTATTTACGGATTCCCTGGCTGCCGATGTCGGTTATTGGTACGGCAGTAGCTTTTTACGTAGGATTCAAAAACAACGCCTCCTATGACCGGCAATGGGAGGCCCGGAAGATTTACGGGGCGATCGTCAATACAAGCCGCTCCTGGGGAATTACCGTCAAGGATTTCATATCCGATACTTTCCTGGAATGGGGTATGGATGAAAACGAAATTCGGAATATCCACCAGGAGATGATCCACCGTCACATCGCATGGCTTACCGCTTTACGCCATCAATTGAGAAGGAAACAAACCTGGGAACATCGGAATAAAAAGAAGGAAGACGCATTCTTTCAAGGGGTGGTGCCGGAATACGGGATTACCCTGGAGAATGACTTAAAGAAGAATATATCCGCAAAGGAATTGAAAGTCACCCTGTCAAAAGCGAATGCCGCCACGCACCTTCTGGCCACGCAGTCCGCGCGCCTTCGGGAATTGCGTAAACAAGGTTTGATTGATGATTTTCGACACATGAAATTACAGGAATTACTGATTGATCTTTTTACGCAGCAAGGCAAATGTGAGCGAATCAAGAATTATCCCTTCCCACGACAATACGCAAC
>CAYGOW010000463.1:0-3118 GCA_964351425.1 uncultured Roseivirgaceae bacterium | reverse complement strand
ATCTTTCCTCCCTGGAAAATAACATGATTGTCATGGAAATCCTGGAAGCTGCCCGAAAAAGTGCTGCAACCGGTAGAACGATTGAAATGAAGGAATAACAACTCAGTAGTCCGGGCCGTACGCAGTTGCACTTGCCAGTAAGCAGACACATGAGTTAACACTTATCCGTCTCAGGCCGAATCTATCAAAACGAAAATCCACATAGATTTCAAGCAGTCCAATCTACAGATACTCATTGTATGAAGTCATTGCTGTATGCATTTATTATTTCATAAAAGCAATGACTATTATAGAAATCAACAACTTGCCAAACTTCATTCAATTGCTTTAGATCAATTCGTTCGATGAGTTTCGGGCAGTTGTCAAAGTAATTCCGCAAAGCTTTTCTTTTTAAGCCTAATACTCCTTGATCTGCTCGAATGAAATAAGAATCTTTCTCTCTTTTCAATAAAGCCATTGACAGCAAAAACGAGTTTTCCTGATCAACCCATTCCAGTTCATAGTGACTAAGCTTTCCTTTGCTCATAACCTTCAGGAAGTGCTGCTCTCCATTCTCAGGATCAATATCATATTTTGGGTTTACCAACATGATTTTTTGAGTGGATTGATTTAACCAGAAACTTTCGTAATTGACACTGTTCACACTAAAAGCTGATACAGTTCTCCTGTGATATTTTTTTCTTTTCCCGTCAACCGTCGTTAATCTTATTTTTTTGTAGAATTCCTGACTAAACCCGTCTTCATCTCTGTAACTCACATTAGCATACAACGTATCACCATTATTTAGAACGATATAATCCAATGGGTTTTCATTTTGGGCAAACACGGATATTTGGGAAGATAAAAACACAAGCGCAATGCAGGCATATTGTAGTTTAAGTATGTTCATAATATGAATTATTGGCAGGGTTTAACATTATTGAATAAACAACCCCCTTCCAAAGAAAGCAAGTAATAACACGAAATCAGTGAATCAACCTCCTTTGAGCCTTATGGCGCTTGTGGTAACGGAAAAGCATAAATTGCTAAAATGCCACTTATATAGAAAGAATCAGTATAGAAAAGGCTACGAAACATGACCCGCAACGCTGATCCTGTTTGATGATAATGAAAACAGAAAACGCCTTTCCTATGTTTCCTTCTCATACGCAACATATAAGACAGGCTTTAACCGTATCTTTGAAGCTCTCTCTTTTGGCATATCCCATTTTACAGCTTGACGCATTTTCATGTCCAAATTACCAAAGGAACATACATTTATTGATTTTTCCGACTATGGAAGGCCGATGGCAAAAGTTATCGCCAACTCTTTAAAGCAGACAAATTTAACGCCTGTTCACGTAACAATTGGGTTTATATTATCCGGCCTGATTGCCATTTATTGTGTTATTCAAGGTTATTATTGGCTGGCTGCATTCTTCCTGATTTCTAAATCTATTCTGGATGCAGCAGATGGAGAGTTGGCCCGCATTAAACAAAAACCTTCCTACACTGGCAGGTACTTAGATTCAGTGGCAGATATCCTGTTAAATGCATTATTATTTATTTCTCTTTGGTATATCTCCGACACCGCAATCTGGATTGGTTGCGCCGCGTTCTTAGGCCTGCAACTACAAGGCACCCTCTATAATTACTACTATGTGATTTTAAGAAATAAATTCGATGGGGATACAACCAGTCGCGTATTTGAAAATAAAACACCCAAAGCACTTGAAGGTGAAAACCAAAAGCATGTAAACGTCCTTTTCAGTATGTATAAGCTGCTTTATGGTGCATTTGACAAAACCATTTATGCCCTGGACAGTAATGCGAACAAAGGAAAGACACTGCCCAATTGGTTAATGACATCTGTGTCCACGTTTGGTTTGGGTTTTCAATTACTCATGATCGCGGCTATGCTTGTGGTAGGATTAAAAAACAGCATACTGCCTTTCTTTTTAGTCTACACACCAATGGTTTTTGTTTTCATTGGTATACGAAAGATTTTTTATCAGGAATTGACTGAATAGGGTCATCCCTAAAGGGATAATCCAATTCACCCCAGCCGCTGGTTGATTTTATAGATTTGAATGCTTTATAATGTACGGGATGCTATACTCCTGCAGAATGACATAGATTCAGTAACCCGTCAATTCCAAAAGTTCAATTTTTCTGAATTCCGTAGGATGACTTTCTGCCTGGATGGCGATATAACCGGAACCCATGGGCTTACCTTCCTGGTAGACAAGAGAGTCATAGCCACTGATGGCTCCTCCACCCATTTGCATATTATAATAAGTAAAAACCGTATCTCCTTCGACAAGGTGATGGATGACTGAATCGCCCAGAACAACCATTTCAACCTGTACCCATTGATCACCGCGGAAGGTCTGCGAAGTCGAATTCATGCAATGATTGATTCTTAATTCACCATCAATAACCACATTGGAACCTGGCGTGCAAAGGTTCATCGTCGACCTCTCCCCTTCCGACGACCCGCCAAGGAGCTGTGCTTCCAGCGATATGGGAAAATCCTGATCAAGCCCCATACTTTCGGGGGACTGGCAATGGAGCATGAATCCATTGTTTCGAAAAGCCCATTCAGGACCGCCCGTTACTTGTTCTCCGACAAACCGGTATTCCGCACGAAGCCTGTAATGCGAAAACGGCTTATCATAAAACAGATGTCCGAATTCAAATCTGAACGAATCATACTCATCGTACGAAACTTTTAACAAGCCATACTCTACCCGAAAGGTGTTCTTATAATTCTCCCCTAATTCGGAACCCCGGATCTTAATTTTCCATCCATCCAAATCCTTCCCATTAAACAATTGGATCCATTCGGAATCAGTTGATTGTTCCGGGTTATCTTGAGTTGAGAGGCCACAACCTCCAATCCCAATCAAAATAGCCACACCAACTAGTAATTTCATATACAGAGTTTTTAACAAGACGGCCGGGTTGCCAGGCCAGGAAATAAAGATAGTAAAAGTTTACAGGCCTTAACCCAAAAAGAGTATTGTCGGGTTTTTAGCGTATGAAATTGTAATTTTCACGTAAAATGCTTTTACTATTTCACTTATAAAAAATCAGGTTCGCTTTGAAGGAAAATCATCACAATGAGATATAACAGCTA
>CAYGOW010000462.1:0-3124 GCA_964351425.1 uncultured Roseivirgaceae bacterium | reverse complement strand
GGTTGATGAGGCAGGCAAATCAACCATAGAAGTGCCTGAAGGAGACGTTTTTGCGCGTTTGGTGGGTACCTATTTTATCAATCCGGTGTCCATGATGATCCGCAAGCAGGTGCTTGAGGAACTTCATGGATTTGATGAGGAATTATCCTACGAGGATTTTGATTTCTGGGTGAGGTCTTCCCGTACGTATGACTATTGCTACACCGACCGGGTCCTGGTCAGTAAACGGATACATGCGGATAATTTTTCTGCGCAACAGTATCGTTTTGGTAGTCGCCAAATGGTGGATACCTTCAAGGTGTGTAAAAAGATTCAAAAAGTGATTCGTACCCGGGAAGAGCTAGACGCATTTCATCGACGTATCGGCTATGAGATGAGACAATGTCTTCGTACGGGCAACCTGCATTTGTTTTTTCGTTACCTCCAGCTTTTATAATCAGCAAATGGGGAAAGAAGCGTTCTCTTGATTATCTTTGGTTACCATGGATACCCAATTATCCCCGTTTGCCGAAGTGCTGCTTTTTATCGTCGCCGGAATCCTTTTTCTGATTGGCGGATTGATCACGGCACGAATTATCCGGCCAAGCCGACCCAATGAGGAGAAGCTCGCACCTTACGAAAGCGGGGAGCAACCGATGGGTGATGCATGGGGACAAGTGAATGTCAGGTTTTATTTATTGGGGCTTATCTTTCTGCTTTTCGAAGTTGAAATTATTTTCCTGTTTCCTTGGGCCGTAGTGTTTGGCAATAAGGAACTGATTGAGCAAACCAACGGGACCTGGGGATGGTTGACGTTTACCGAAATGTTCATTTTTCTGGGTATTCTGTTCATAGGGTTGCTGTATGCCTGGAAGAGAAAATACCTGGAATGGCCTATGCCGCGAAGAAATACCCCGAGTTTTAGTTCGCCCGTGCCCCGCGATCTGTACGAAAAAATCAACAAAAAATACGAAGAATGAAAGGACTGCTGGACAGGCAATTTGAGAATGGTGGCGTTTTGATATCGAAGCTGGATGATCTGATCAATTGGGCAAGACTGTCATCCATGTGGCCCATGACTTTCGGGATCGCCTGTTGTGCCATTGAATTTATGGGAACAGGTACCACTCCCTATGACATGGACCGGTTTGGTATTGTTCCCCGAGCTTCACCACGTCAGTCTGATGTCATGATCGTAGCCGGAACAGTAACCTTTAAAATGGCTGATCGGATTCGCCGCCTGTATGAGCAAATGGCTGAGCCCCGATACGTAATTTCCATGGGATCCTGCTCAAATTGCGGCGGACCGTATTGGGAACACGGGTACCATGTGGTGAAAGGAGTGGATCGGATTGTTCCGGTTGATGTATATGTTCCGGGCTGTCCTCCACGTCCGGAAGCTCTGATCGGTGGCTTTATGAAATTGCAGGAGAAAATCCGGAATGAATCGTTGATGGCCCCAAAAGCCATTGAAAAATTATTGGCAACATGATAGACCAACTCAAAGAGTCTCTTCAGAATAAATTTAATCGGGAGGTGATCCTGGAGGTATCTGAGCAGGATACGCCCGTCTCTATCCGCCTCGCGCCGGCTGATTTGCTTCCGGTGTGCAGGTTCCTTCATGAACACCGTGACTGGTATTTTGATTTGCTTAATTGTGTGACGGGTCTTGATAACGGACCCGAAGCCGGAACCATGGAAGTGATCTATAACCTGACCAGCATTCCGATGGAGCGTTCCCTTATGATCAAAGTAACACTTGAAAGGACCTCACCGACCATAGCTTCTTTGTCCTCCATTTGGAAAACCGCCAATTGGCTGGAGAGGGAGACGTATGATCTCCTGGGGATCACTTTTGAGAATCATCCGGATTTGCGCCGAATACTTTTGCCGGCGGACTGGGAAGGGTTTCCGTTACGTAAGGATTATGAACATCAGGAGAAGTACCATGGAATTAAAGTTAAATACTAGACCATGGCTAACGAGATACAATATACCTACAAGAAGGACCATCTGACCAATTCAGAGCCCAACAAGTACCGGGAAGATCAATTGCGCAGTGAGGAGGTAGTAATTAACCTTGGTCCGCAGCACCCATCCACGCATGGGGTTTTACGCCTGGAAGTCTTACTGGAAGGGGAAGTAGTCAGGGATGTAATCCCACACATTGGCTATCTGCACCGCTGTTTCGAGAAACACGCGGAGGCCCTGGCCTATAACCAGGTTATACCCTATGTAGACAGGATGGATTATGTGGCCGCGATGAATTCGGAACATGCCTATGCCATGGGGGTAGAGCGCATGCTCGGGATCCAGGATAAGATACCGAAACGGGTCGAATACATTCGCGTGCTCGTGGCTGAGTTGAACAGGCTGGCTTCTCATTTTGTATCCATCGGTACGTATGCCATGGACATTGGTGCCTTTACTCCGTTTTTCTGGCTGATGCGGGACCGTGAACATATCGTACGGATGCTCGAATGGGTCAGCGGTGCACGACTGCTCTACAATTACATTTGGGTGGGAGGGTTGTATTATGATCTTCCTGTGGGTTTTGAAGATCGTTGCGGTGAGTTTGTCGATTACCTTAAACCCAAGCTTGATGAACTGGAGAATGTCATCATCTTTAACAAAATCTTTGTTGATCGAACCGCAAATGTAGGCGTTATGCCGATGGAGATGGCGATCAATTATGGCGTGACTGGCCCCATGTTGCGCGCATCCGGGTTACGCTACGATCTCCGTAAAGTGGATGGATATTCCGTGTATCCCGAAATTGATTTTAATGTGCCGGTTGGCGAAGGTCAGGTGGGTACCACTGGCGATTGCTGGGACCGAAACTATGTGCGGGTGCTGGAAATCCGTGAATCTGTGAAGATCATTGAACAGTGTCTTGAAAAGCTCAAAGGCGAACATAAGCGAACAAGAGAATTTGATCCGCAGGCCATGGTGCCAAAGAAGATCCGGCCAAAAGCTCAGGACTTTTATGTCCGTGCCGAAAACCCAAAGGGTGAACTGGGAAGCAGACATCCCATCATTAGAAACATTCGTCAGAACAAAACAAATTCTACTTGCGATAAGAGCAGCTCAAAAACAAGAAACCATTATCTATGCCAAAATACAAACACACTACGCTGCAATGAGC
>CAYGOW010000461.1:0-3137 GCA_964351425.1 uncultured Roseivirgaceae bacterium | reverse complement strand
TTGATCCTGATCAGCAGGTCCGAATGTCCTTTGCCAGAATACTTGGCTACATTGGGGTAGTTTTTCTGCTTGCAATTGCCTGGATATTACCCATGGTGCTTCCCGTATTTACTCTGCCGGAGCCCCAAGGCCCCTACCCAGTGGGTACGGAAATGATTTATTTAATGACCGACCGCGATGAAGTGATCACGAAAGATCCTGATGACAAACGGGAATTGCTGTATAAGATCTGGTATCCGGGCAATGCGGATGTATCTGATCTGGACGGAGAAAGCTATGTGGACGAAGGAAGCCGAACCGGTTTTGCTACCAAATATGGCTTACCTGGCTCCGCTCTCAACTACCTGGGTCACGTAAAAACATATGTGTACCCCGAAATTCCGGTCGCTGATGACACATTCCCGGTACTGCTCTTCTCCCACGGCTATGGATCAAAAGCCACCGGCTACTATGCCTTGCTGACGGAAATTGCCAGCCAGGGCTACGTGATCATCAATA
This sequence comes from uncultured Roseivirgaceae bacterium, assembly GCA_964351425.1. Lineage (GTDB taxonomy): Bacteria > Bacteroidota > Bacteroidia > Cytophagales > Cyclobacteriaceae > JAUILA01. Next base: position 2,639 of record CAYGOW010000461.1, on the reverse strand, counting down.
TGAACCACACCTATGAAAGCCTGGGGGTGACCCTTCCTGACGGGAGAATACACTCCTTTGATTATGGCTATCAGAACGAGATTGCAGCAGGATCCATGGAGGTGATTTCACCCGTGATTGAGGCCTTTGCCAACGGACTGAATTACGAGGAAAGACATCCCATTGTTAAAAAAGCAACCTACAACTATTTCGAGGGAGATATCCAGGACCGCTGGGCGGATGACATCGTTTATACCATCGACCTGTTGGAAGAATGGAATTCAAAAGGGCCATTGAAAGGCAAGCTGGATTTGGACCGTATAGGCGTCTTCGGACATTCCGTTGGGGGCGGAACGGCTGGTAAAGTGGCCATCAGGGACGAGAGGATCAAAGCCGCGGCGAACCTGGACGGTATCCAGTGGGGGAAATTGATTGATACCACTTTTCAGGTTCCGTATCTCTACGTATCGGCGGACTGGCCGGCGGAACATGAGGATATTAATTCGCACGTCTATATCAATAAAAGTGCCGACTACTTCTACGAAACAAAACTCATGCAGTCAGGGCATCCGAATTTTATGGATATTCCGCTCATGGTCCCGGTACCTGCACTTTCCGGATCTGGGAATATCGATCCGCATGAGGGGCTGAAAATCGTGACGGAACTGGTGACTGCTTTTTTTGACAGGCATTTGAAAAACATCCATGACGCCAATCCTGAGCAGATTGGTGCAGATTATGAAATGCTGGAGATGAAGGTATACCAGGGAAGCCCTGTTCGCTGACAGGAAAACAAACCAGCTGAAGAAAGTCGTCAAATAACTATCTCAGTGAGATTATTCATTTTGCTGAGAAAGGCTGAGCAGGTAATCCAGAAGCGCCTCCTGCTCTTCAGGCGTCGTACCAGCGAGCAAGCCTTCGTACATCAGGGATTTCATAAGGGTTTCTTCCTCTGCGATCTGTTCACGCATAACATCCAGAATCTTATTCCCGGTAACCATAATGCTAAGCCTGTTTTCATCAGAGAAAACCACCCGGCCAATCAGGACATCGCCGTTGTCAATAACCAGTCGGGTTGGTGCCATGCTGGGCTTAATCCGCTTATTGGGATATAAAATTTCCTCAAGCAGTTCCTTCCGGTCATATACGAGGGCAATATCCTTGAGGTTGGGTCCGAGCAATTCGGTCTTACCGTCCACTGAATGGCAGGCATTACACGCCCGATCCACAAATAATGACTCACCGAGTGCAACACTTGAAGATGCCGGCTGCTCCACGGAGTCACGATCCCTTTTATATTCTCCCGGCTCAGACCATGCGGCCGGAATGATTCTGTAAACGGCCCCGTCGGGTTTATCCAGGGACTGATACCAGTAATCGGTACGTCCCATTTGGGTTACATAGAGGCTTCCGTCTGCACCAAGCGCAATATCAGACAATTTGGGAAGACCTGTAACGAAGGGCTTTTCTTCAAAATGATATTTCCCGTTACCATCCATTGTAATCCGTATCTTTCCTATCGAACCCCTGTTCCATCGTTCTCCCGGTCCGTAATAAGAAATGAACAAGTCTTGTCCGCTGCTGTCAGCCTTACCAAAGACAATTCCGGAAGGTGCCACATCATAGGTAAGATTTAAGGCAGGGTCGGTAATTATTCCATTTGAACCAAATTTGTCAGGGTTGTGTCCATAAAATGCACCCGCCCTGGCTACATTCAATTCCTCCGTTGGATTTCCTCCCCCGGCATTATCAATGAAGAACAATGAATCGTGAGCATCAAACCCCATACTTGAAACAGATCTCAGCCCGGTGGCTATTATTTCGTAGGCATTCCCATCGTAACGGATAAGAGACCCACGAAGTTTCTGCGGGTCGGAGGCCGGACTTGCATTCCATGAATCAGTGGTTAGCACAAAGTAAAGCCGGCCCATTTTATCGAATGTCAGTCCTGAAGTCCATTCGTAAGGATGCTCGCTATACGGAACATCATTGAAGAAGGTATAGCTGGAATCGGCCCGCCCGTCCTGATCACGGTCAAGATACACCCTGATCTCATTGGAAACCCCAACATACAGCGCCCCATCCCTGAACTCCATACTGGCCGGGGTACGCAGACCATCGTCTTTTACATTACAGAATAATACCGCTGTATCTTCAAGTCCGTCTTCATCTGAATCCTTCAGCGCAAAAATCTCCCCCTGGTTATTGGCGACGTACATGACATCATCGGGACCTCTTACAACCTGAACCGGGTTCCAAATCCCTACTCCATTGGTCAGGGGAAGCTTAACGATGACATATTTTTCATGTGCCACCGCGCTTGAATCCTTGTGTGATTCAAGCATACGGCGGGTAAGGGCCTCTTCATCCGGTTGATCCGGGGCGGAGCAGGCCAAAACCGAAAACAAAAATGCAAGAGCTGGCAGGAAGCTGATTAAACCGTGGTTGCTATTCATAGGGTGTTGATTGAGATTACATACTACCAAAACTAAAATGTCAGGAAGCCACAATCATCATTTCCCCCGGGTCACAGAACCTTATGTCTTCCCGAAAAACTGCGTTTCTGACTCATAACGCATATCTGACCTGTTCGATGAAGCCTCATAATTACTGAGGGGTCAACGGACACGCCGAAAATTAACTGTTAAGAAATTCCCTGA
>CAYGOW010000460.1:0-3141 GCA_964351425.1 uncultured Roseivirgaceae bacterium | reverse complement strand
TTTGGCATTAGCCTGTCGATTTGGGATTATCTTTTTAACACTGCTTATATTCCTTATGAAGGCCGCAATATTCGACTTGGTTTCAAGGGGGTAGAAAAATTCCCCAAGCATTTTTTTAGCCAGGTAACGCATGGATTCGGTGTAAAAAAGGATAAGAAAAAATCAGACAATACAAGGTAAAGACTGTTGCAGATCAGTTTTTTCGGTAACACGTATTACACTAACTAACCGGATAAATTCGCATATTTACCATCATTCATAAGATACCAGGCAATCATGAAACTTTTGACTTTTTCTTTACTGATGTTAGTATTCGCCTGTACCGCGCCAGCGGAAAAGACCTTGACTGTGGTCAGTTTAACACCTCAGGAACTAAGTCAACTCCTGCTGGATGATGAGGTGACAATTATCGATGTCCGTACCGAACAGGAAGTTGCCCAAGGCATAATAGAGAATGCACGTCATCTCGATTTTTACGATGACGCGTTTGCCACTAAAATCAATGAATTGTCCAGGGAGAAGCCAGTCGCATTATATTGCGCGTCAGGTATGCGCAGTGCGCGTGCCGCTGCGCAACTTTTAGAAATGGGATTCACTGAGGTGTATGATCTAAAGGGAGGCATACGAGATTGGCAAATAGCAGGCTATGAGATAATCAAGGCAGAATGAGTACGGATCAATTACAAGCCAGCGTATCTTATGAAGCCTTTGAAGCCGGGTTTATTAATTCATATCCCCACTACAAGGCAACCCGGTCACTTGATGAATTACGTAAATCGGATTTTCAGCGCCTCGATAACACCGGGACCATCTACCTGGATTTTACCGGGGGAAATCTATACAGTGCCCGCCAGGTTAAACAACATGCTGAATACCTGTTAACGAATGTCTATGGAAATCCGCATTCCATAAACCCCACCTCACTGCGGTCGACAAAAATGGTCGAGGGTACCCGCCGGCGTATTCTTGAGTTTTTTAATGCACAGGATGATTACTACCTCATTTTTACGCCGAATGCGTCAGGGGCGCTTAAGATTATTGGAGAATCGTACCCATTCAAAAAGAAGGGACATTTTCTGCTGCCTTTTGATAACCACAATTCTGTGAATGGAATACGTGAATATGCCCGTGCGAAAGGAGCCGGGGTTTCCTATTCGCCATTAACAATTGAAGACCTTCGCTTTGATAAAAAATCTCTGTCAAAGCTCCTGCAATCCTTTCCTGATAGTCCGGATAAATTATTTGCCTACCCGGCGCAATCAAATGTTTCAGGCGTTAAGCATTCGCTGGATTGGGTAGAGGAGGCCCACAAGTATGGTTGGGATGTACTGCTGGATGCCTCCGCATTCGTGCCCACCAACCAGCTGGATCTTAAAGAAGTTACGCCCGATTTTGTAAGCATGTCCTTTTATAAAATGTTTGGCTATCCGACGGGTCTCGGTGGGTTGCTGGTTCGAAAAGACATATTTCCTAAGTTAAGCAAGCCATGGTTTGCCGGGGGCACAGTTACCCTGGCTTCAGCCATGACGGAGAATTTTTCCCTCGCGGGCAATCACGCCAAATTTGAAGACGGGACCATCAATTATTTGGATATTCCTGCGCTGAGCTACGGGTTTGACCTGTTGCAGTCTATTGGAATGGACGTTGTCAATAAACGAGTGACCATTCTGACCGAGTTTTTATTAAAACAACTTCAGTCATGTGCGCACAAAAACGGAAATCCGCTTGTGCGTGTATTTGGTCCGAATGATATGTCTGACCGTGGAGGCACCATTATTTTTAATTTTCTCGAACCCTCGGGAAAAACACATGCGTATCTGGATGTCGAAAGTGAAGCGAACCGGCGTAATATTTCCATTCGTACCGGTTGTTTCTGTAACCCCGGGATTGATGAATTGAATAATCACCTGCATGCCGGGGATCTTGATACCTATTTTAAATCCAACCCGAATGGAACGGTGGAGGACATGATGGACCGATTACATACCTTACGCGGAGCTATTCGTGTTTCTCTCGGTATGGTTTCTAACCTTCGGGACATTTATTCCTTTCTCCAGCTTGTTTATTCCTTCTCTCGCTGAAAAGGCATTGCTTCCTGTACCTCTTGCCAGCTACCGGCATTAAAACAATCAATGCCAAGATCAGACAGGTACGAGCAAGCGGTTCCGCTGCGATTGCCACTTCGGCAACATAAAACAATGGGCTGTTTCATTTGACGGAATTCCTCTACCCTGTTTACCACTTCGTTCAACGGGATATTGATTGATCCATCGGCATGGCCGGTTACAAATTCTCCGGGACTACGAACATCAACTACAGGAGCTCCATTCGCGAGTAAATTTTCAGTTTTATTCATATCAGTTCATTCGATTGATACAAAAGAACCAAAAGTGGAGGAAGCCATTTGTAACAATTGTTACACAGTCAGTTAAAGTCAAGTCAGATCAGTCGTACACATATTTCCATGAGCCGTCTTCCTGGCGCTTCCAAACAGTATGAAATATTCCCGTGGTGGTAATAATTTGCCCGGAACTGTCCGTAGCAGAAAATGAATAATTCCCATAGGTATAGGCCAGATCACCTGATTGAGCTATGTCAATGAAGTCAGGATGCCAGGTAAGCTGAACGTCCCTGTAGGGTTGTAAATCAAAGTAAGAAGCTATTTCCTCTTTCCCCCGGATGAGTGAACCGTTTCGGTTTAAAACAGCATCTTCGGCTGCAAAAAATAAAAATGCTTCTGCTACTCCTTCCTCTGCCGCCATTTGATTAAAGGAGGCTTCCGCCTGCGCTACCTGTTCTTTTATTATTTCTGGTGCCACAGATGAACTGCAGGCCATAAAAAAGCCTGAAAATAATACGGCCAGAGTTGAATGAAGTACACGCATAAATAGTGTAATTGGCGATTATAATGTAATTAAATTGATCCTTAGATGCGAATAAATGTTTCCTTCAAGATGGTTAAATAAGGTATAATCGTTGTCTTCAGCTTCGGATTTTTATAATTTTGCCCTCCATTATACCAGAAATGGCCCCGTAGTTCAATGGATAGAATAGAAGTTTCCTAAACTTTAGATACAGGTTCGATTCCTGTCGGGGCTACAGCGCCATGAAGTGTGCGAACGAAGAGAGCTCTACTTCATG
>CAYGOW010000459.1:0-3178 GCA_964351425.1 uncultured Roseivirgaceae bacterium | reverse complement strand
ACTTCGCGACCATGACTGTGATACGGAGGAACAAAAAACACTGGTCGCCCTGGCGCATGACGTCTTTAATATGGGCACCAAAGAAGCCTGGGAATATAACCAGGAAGAAGTTCGGAATTTTTATTCCCTCGCGTTCATCAAGGATTTTGTGTCCAACCAGGGATTCAGGTATGAGGGTTGTTCGCTCTACCAGGAGGGTGATCCAACCAAAAATGCCCTCATGCTTTTTACCAAGATCTAACTGCTTTACCTTATGAAAAAACTAAAAGCAGTGTTTCACTTCGTGGCGACCTGGATCATCAAATTATTGGTTCTCATTCTCCGGGCCATCAGAAAGAGCTTTCAATTCATTCATAAAAAGAAGCGACGTGCCATTCCTTTCTATCTGGTCATAGGGTACTTTCTTTTCATTGTACTCCTTATTACGATATCCGGAGATCCTGAATTTGATACCACGCTTCCGGATAAAACAGTTAATGATGTAACCAGAATCAACCCTATCCAGGTGGGAAAGGTAGTTCAGCCCACCACGATCGGGGAAATCGTCGATGCCATCAGATCGACGGATGGGCCGATCTCGATTGGAGGCGGCAGGTTTAGCCAGGGTGGTCAGACAGGTTTTGAAAACAGTCTGCATCTTGATATGCGGAAATTCAATAAGGTGCTGTCGCTGAATACCCGGGAGAAACAAGTAACGGTGCAATCCGGTATTGTCTGGAGGGATTTGCAAAAAATCATTGATCGGGAGAATTTATCTGTCAAGATCATGCAGACCTATGCCAATTTTACGGTGGGTGGTTCTGTTTCGGTTAACTGCCACGGAAGGTATATCGGACACGGACCGATCATTTCTTCGGTGCTGGAGATGAAAATCATTACGGCAAACGGGGAAATTGTAACGGTCAACCGGGAGATAAATGAGGATTTATTTAAGGCGGCGATAGGTGGCTATGGCGGCATCGGAGTCATTGCAGAAGTGACCCTCCAGCTGGCGGACAATGTGAAAGTTGAACGGCGGACGGAATTGATTGACGTGTCTGAGTATGTGACGTATTTCAATGAGAATATCCGGAATGACACATCGGTGATTTTTCAGAATGGGGGTTTGTATCCTCCTGACTACGAGTTGATCAACAATGTCTCCTGGCGATCAACCGATAAGGAATTGACCGACACGACACGTGTCACACCAGAAGGGGAGTCTTACTGGCTCGAACCGCGATTAGTCGAAGCGGTATCCTGGGGTAATTTTGGCAAGTGGGCCAGGAGGAAGATTATTGACCCGATGGTGTACCGGTCGGAAGAAGTGGTTTGGCGGAATAAGGAAGCCAGCTATGATGTGGCCGAACTGGAGCCTGCCTCGCGGGAAAAAACGACGTATGTATTGCAGGAATATTTCATTCCGGTCAACCGCATCACCTCGTTCATTCCAAAAATGAAATCCATTTTTGAGGAGCATAAGGTAAATGTGATCAATGTTTCATTGCGCCATGCTTACCCAGACCGCGAATCCTTTCTATCCTGGGCTGATGAAGAAGTCTTTGCGTTTGTCGTGTATTACAAACAAGGAACGGATGACACCTCAAGGGAAGAAGTTAAAAACTGGACCATCGCGATGACAGAAGCGATTTTAAGTGAGAATGGCAAGTGGTATCTTCCCTATCAGCCCCATGCAACAGTTGATCAATTCAAAAGGGGTTTTCCGGGCGCCTCCAGGTACTTTGAGGTGAAGAACCGGGTGGATTCTGTGCATCGGTTTAATAACAAACTTCTCGACAAATATAACCCGTACCTGGCCTCTGGCATCGAGCAGGAAAAAGAGCAACTCAAAGGATATTACCGCGGAGAGGAACAAACCATATTGACCGTGCCCGAATGGTACCTGGTCTTTAACCCGAAAGAGTATGCCGATTGGCTGGAATCAGGCAAAAACCCATCTGATTTCCCTTTTTATCAGTCGATCGATGAATACTGGAAATTGTATGATCGATCCAAGATGCTGGTAGCGGAGGCATATCCGGAGAATGCCGAATATATGACCATGTTAAAAGTGATTGGCGTGAGCGTCACGATGGAATACGGAGCGAAAATCCTGTATGAAAAAACCTTTGGAAAGTTGTTTGGCTGTTTTGCCAATGGGACGATATCCAAAAAGGAAGAGGTGATTATTGAAGCCCAGCGTGCCTACAGTGATTTCATCTATCATACGGCCTGGTACGAATTTGAGTTTCTTTCCTGGATTGGGAAGGTATGGCGCGCCAGCGACGATCGTGACGCAAGCTGGCTGCGAAAATGGGAGCGCACATTATTCTTCACAGGAGAGTTTATTCTTAAGGCGGGATATGCCCAACTCATTGAATGGGCCGCACAGGCGAGTTATGAGGAACCTGTAACGGATATCTATCTTATAACTTCATCCGACCAACCCGTCAGTACTTCAGAACATGTTAAAGTCGTGTCCTGGGAAGATAACGAGTCGCTGGTTGCCATTACACGATGGGGCGCTTTTACCGAATCCATCCTTGAATTAAGTAAAACAGACCTTAAGATTCATGAAATTGGCGGGAACGATGAGATATCTGTTTCGGTATTAATGGGCAAAGACGAGTCTATCGACATGGAAGGAGCGACACTATTATATGAATCGGAAGTGGTGTCAGAACCCGGAATAAAACGACTTGTAATCCTTTTGCCTGTGAAGGAATTGCTTCCTTTTGTACGGCGGGTTCAGGGAGAGTCCCTTACGGTCGAACATGTATTTGATTACTGATTGAAATAACGCTTTGCCTGCTAGCTAGTTACTGGTCAATGGGTTGACAGGTAGTAAATACCGCGTGGTTATACTTTAATTCGGAAGTAGCCGTTCTTATTCTCAACGTCAACAACAATCCACCTATGAAATTCGTCAAACGTCTATTGGTTATCCTGCTCATTGTGGCATTGATTTTTATTCCGGCCCATATCCTATACTTATACTCCCTTACACCGCATGAAGTATATCCGGAAGACACCTTTCTGAACAGTGCTGCAAATAAGCGCGCGCTCATTATTGTGGCCCATGACGACGATGCTGCGTTATTCTCGGGAACTACCTCTTTATTAGCCGAACAAGGCTGGGAAATTAGTTTTCTGACTTTCTATAATTCTGTCTGGCGTCCCGAGGAGGTGCCGGTTCGCA
>CAYGOW010000458.1:0-3180 GCA_964351425.1 uncultured Roseivirgaceae bacterium | reverse complement strand
CAATGCCAAATTCGCGGACATAATCAGTCAGCCATTTTATCAGGTAATATTTGGGCGCTCTCGGGTAGCCTGTGCGGGCGAAAAATTCATCAAGTTCTTTTACTTCCTGCTCGTAGCGTCCTTCACTTCGCCATTTTTCTTCAAGAAACGCAGGCAAGGCTACGTCTTCCTCTTTATTGGTAAGTATGTCTGGCAGGTTTTCAACAAGCGTGCAGGAGATGGTTGATTCTGCGTCTACGTAGGTACACGCCGGCCCGGTGCGCACCCAGGTATCCGGCCACTGACTATCCTCCGGGGTGACTGGTCCCGTATGATTCAGGACCACATCCAATACTATACGAATGTCATGTGCGTGAGCTGTTTCCACTAGCTCTGCCAAATCCTCCATTGTACCAAAATTTGGATCAAGGGTCGTCCAGTCCCTGGCCCAATACCCATGGTAGCCATAACTTAAACCGGTGCCCTCGTCAGTCGGACCATGAATTTGCTCGACAGGCGGCGTAAACCAAATCGCATTAATCCCTAACTCATCGAAATACCCCTCCTTAATCTTTGCCGTAATACCTTTAATATCTCCCCCCATGAATCCACGCGCTACGGCTGCGTCATCTTGTCTGCCCAGCGTCAGGTCATTGGAGGGGTCCGCGTTATTAAACCGATCAATCAGGAGAAAATATATTGTTGCATTTTGCCAGGTAAAATCATTTTTGATCGCTACCGGAACTTGTTCATCACCCGTTTCCGGAGTTGTTGTACACGCAAAAGCGCATACGAATAAAAGCAAAAAGAATTTTCTCATAGTATTGACGGACAATTAGCGGAATAAAAATAAAGATAGTATTGTCCGGTAATTCTGGAAAGGAATTAATTGAAAAAAGCGGTCAAGCCGCCTTTTTCAATTTTTCATCTTTTATGTCTGTTTCCGCCTTTTTGATTTTTATGATCCCTACCTTATCAAATAGTTTGATCACCTGGTATGTCGGATCAATCTCATGCCAGCGTATTCCGCCAAAGTTAGCTCTGGACCCGTATTTATGATGATTGTTGTGATAGCTTTCTCCCATCATAAGAAAATCAACAGGAAGAAAATTTCTCGAGGTATCACCTACGTTAAAATTCCGGTACCCATACTTATGAGCAAACCAGTTTATTATGGCTCCATGAATAGGCGACATCAGGAATTGTATCGGTAACAATAACCATAACCACCATACTGTAGCAAATTGCCAGTAAATAGCCACGTAAACGGCTCCCCACAAGATACGTGAGACCCATGAACGTGCAAAATAATCAAAACTGTGCCAGGTCGGCACGTCTTTGGTAAATCGCTCATCAACAATCATCCGTCGCGAAGTGATCGAAGTATAAATCGTTTTGGTCTTCCACATCATCTTCCAAATACTTTCATCGTATTTGGGGCTGTGCGGATCATTGGGTGTATCAGCATAGGCATGGTGCATCCGGTGCATAATTCCATAACCAAACGGGCTCAGGTAATTTGATCCCTGGAAAATCCAGGTGAGTACGAAAAATACTTTTTCCATTCCCCTGCTCATGGTAAAGGAACCATGGGCAGCATATCGGTGTAGGAAAAAGGTTTGGAAAAAAAGCGACAAGTACCAGTGCGCTATAAAAAATATCAATATGACTTCCATGCAATAGAATTAAAATGCAACATTTGTTCTTATATAAGACAAATAGAAAGCTCTTTTGTGACGAAATATATGAAATTTATTTCAAATCGCCTTTCAGGTGCAGGATTAGCTCATTCATTTGGCCTTTCTGGCAGGCATTTTTGAAGACTTGAAGAAAGCCGGGGCGAACGGGCATGGTGTTTTCCGGATTGGTTTCTTCACTCTGCATCTTCTTGCGGGCCCGGTGGAGAAGCTGACGACAATTCTCCTTCTTGCGCTTGATGACTTCCTGGATTTCTTCGTATTCCATATTGAAAACTTCGCGCATGACAAAGACGGCGCGTTCAACCGGTTCCAGTTTAACATGGATAAGATGAATGGCTTCCTGAATTTCCTTGTCAAAATCCATTCTCCGGTCCCACTGCTCATGCAGGAACTGAGGGATCGCATCCATCCATTCGTTTTTATGCTTTTCCAGCGTCTGCAAATGGTTCAGGCAATTATTGGTCACCGAACGAATCAGGTATGATTTCGTATTCCTTACCTTAGAGGTATCGATAGTAAGCCACTTCAGGAAAGTATCCTGAACAATATCTTCCGCATCGCTCATAGATCCTAAAATCCTGCAGGCAACGGAATGCAGCATGGGCTGATATAACGCTATGGCTTGCTCCTGGCTCATAGGACAAAGGTACGGTTTATTCATCGATTGCACGATAACAACGGATTATTTATCATTGAAGATGTCCATATTTCAGACGGAACTTAAGTCTTTTCTCAAAACACAATCCCCGGATATCACATCCAACCACGAGGGTCCGTTTATCTCGTTTTTTGATCCAACCCGAAATGTTAGTGTCCAGGCCGTTGATATTGCCACTTTCAATTCAACTCCCCTTCCCTCCGATTATTTCATTCAACAAATTGACCAACAAGCCGCCTTGGGAATCAGGGTTGTGTTTTGCTGGGAAGACCTATGGATCAAGAAAAGATCAATTATAAAATCACGCATTCAGTCGCTTTATGGTAATTCACGCTCCATTCACGGCCGACAATGCACCATTAAAAAAGTTTCGCGTGACGAAATGGGTCAATTCCTGCACGAAAACCACCTGTTGGGGAATGCGAAAGGAAAATATAATCTGGGCCTTTACCGGGAGAATGTCCTGGTAGCCGTGGCCGTATTCGCCCGGTCAGTACCTGTTCAACGGCAAGGCATTACCTATAAAAGTCACGAAATGATACGTTTCTGTAGCCTTTGCGGGCATTATGTCCAGGGAGGCTTGTCAAAATTACTGAAAGTCTTTATTGAGATGAAAAATCCGGATGACATCTATACAGTTGTTGACCGGGATTGGTCGGACGGAGAAGCATTTCGTAAACTTGGGTTTATTGAAACAGGCACCTCCCTGTCGCATACTTTTTGGCTGGATAATGACCTTCACCGTATCCGGGAAAAGCCCTTCGATGGAGCGAAGAAAGTTGCTAATGCGGGAAATATACAATTACTACTTCCACTAAAGCCATGAAAACCGTCAGATTTCCC
>CAYGOW010000457.1:733-3182 GCA_964351425.1 uncultured Roseivirgaceae bacterium | reverse complement strand
CCGTGCCCGACTGATCTGTCGCCTGTCCGATAAAGTGAATATCCGGGTGATCTTTAACTTTTTCGTAGTCCTCCTGCGAAATAGTGAACAGGAGTTCGTAGTCCTCCCCTCCATTCAATGCGCATGTGGTAGGATCCAGCTTAAATTCGTAGGCTGTATCATACGTTTCCTTATCTATTGGCAATTTGTCCTCATAAATTCGGAATCCAACGCCGGAGTGCTTGCTTAAATGAAATAATTCCGAAGCCAATCCATCCGAAATATCTATCATGGAGGTAGGCACGAGCTTCAACTCCCGAAGTTCGTGAATGACATCCATACGGGCCTCCGGACGGAGCTGACGCTGAACCACATATTGGTAAGAGTCTATCTTGGGTTGCATATTTGGATCGGCCAGAAATACCTGTTTTTCTCTTTCCAGCACCTGCAAGCCAATATATGCGGCACCCAGATCACCTGTTACACAAACGATATCATTGGCCTGTGCCCCACTTCTTTTCACTACATCATCCGGCGCAACATAGCCTATCGCTGTCACAGAAATAACCAACCCACTGCGGGATGAAGTGGTATCACCCCCAATTAAATCGACGTTGTATGCTTCACAGGCTGTCTCTATACCCCGGTATAATTCCTCGGTTGCCTCCAGGGAGAACCGGTTACTCAGGCCAATATTGACTAAAATCTGTCCGGGCATTGCATTCATCGCTGCCAGATCCGAAATATTTGCAGCTACAGCTTTAAACCCAAGATGTTTCAGCGGCATATAGGACAAATCAAAATGAATGCCTTCCAGTAACATATCCGTTGTCAAAACGGTCTGCCTGCCGGTATTATCCACCAATGCGGCATCGTCGCCCACCCCGAGAATGGAAGAAGGCTGTTTTAGACTGAATGCAGAGGTAATCCGGTCAATCAGACCAAATTCTCCTAATTCTTTAATATCTGTGCGTTTTTCGGACATTTTACGTGGGATTGGATGATTCTTGCTGTATTTCTTACATATCTGGTTACATGGCCCATGCCAAAGGCATTTACCACCAGAACATCAAATAACAAAGTTATGAGAAGATTGCTAATTCTGGGAAGTTTCGCATTGTTAATGGGTATTCTGTTTTCCTCATGTGCACCTAAGCCGCAATACAAAACGGCGGAGGGAAAAAAGAAATTGAAATACTATAACGATATTCAGTACGATCGTAAAAAGCCTGATTTCAAACGCTGGAATTAATCTCCTGACACAACTCCACCAGGACACCGTTACTGGATTTGGGGTGAAGAAAGCATATAAGCTTATTATCCGCCCCTTTTTTTGGTTCTTCGTGAATCAACCGGAATCCCTTCGCGCGTAGTCGCTCCATCTCGGCATAAATATCCTCCACATCAAACGCGATATGATGTATGCCTTCGCCTTTCTTCTCAATAAACTTTGCAATAGCTGAATCTTCACTGGTTGCCTCCAGAAGCTCAATTTTTGACTCACCTACCTGGTAAAATGTGGTAATTACACCTTCTGATTCCACTTCTTCCTTTTTATATGGATCAGCGTTTAACAAACTGGAGAATAAATCAATCGAGGTTGATGTATCGCGCACAGCGATGCCAATATGTTCTATCTTTCTCATGATATCAGGTTTAAATCAGAATAACTACCTTTGTGCCAGCCAAAGTTGAAACTTTTTCACCGGCAAGAAAGTTTTTATTCAAAATTAATTACACTGGCAAATGGATATTAAAAATGATCAGCATGTCGAAGCAGCAAGGATTCAGAAAGAAATCAAGAGTTATCTCGGGTTACGTAGTAATGCATTGATTTTTGAATATGGACCGGCTGATCAAAATAAGACCAAACTGGATTTAATCACGATTAACCCCCGTCACAACCAGTCTTTCCTGTTTCATTCGGTCGTTGGCTATGATAAAGTCGACGCATTAAATAAAATGATGGATTATGTGCAAAACTACCGTGAGAAGGAAAGTTCGTACACCATCCAGTGGATTGCCAATGGGGAAAAGGAATTGCATACTTCCTACTTTCGGGCGAGTAACATGTACGATGCATTGGATAAGCTCTATTATGGAAGAGATATGAACCAGATTACCGTTTTTAGTGTTGTTTTGAATCCAGTTGCCTAACTTTGTACACTATGGTTACAATCACAGATAAAGCAAAAGAACGAATTGTTGAACTTCGAAAAGAAGAGGGAAAATCAGACGCCCATAATGTCCGCGTTTCTGTTCAGGGAGGCGGTTGTTCCGGGTTGATGTACCAATTAACTTTTGACGACGCCATTGCAGATTCTGATGAAATTTTTGAGGATCAAATTATTACAGGTACTATTAAATAAGGAATAGCTAAATTTGTGGATATTCATCAATTTTATATTAAACACCATCATTAAAAATATTCATTTTTTGCTTGAATTTAATAAGAAAAATTGACTTTTAT
>CAYGOW010000457.1:0-723 GCA_964351425.1 uncultured Roseivirgaceae bacterium | reverse complement strand
ATTTTTGAGGATAAGAATGTTAAAATCCTCGTGGACAAAAAGAGCCTGCTTTACCTGCTGGGTACTACCCTGGATTTTTCCGATGGCCTGAATGGCAAGGGATTTCAATTCATTAACCCAAATGCTTCCCGCACCTGTGGCTGTGGTGAATCATTTGCTGTTTAGAACAAAAATCCGAACCGCACAAAGAAGGCATTTTCATCATCATTTGAGATTCCGTAGTCCGCACTGATAACCGTGCGTCCCAGTGGAGCAATCCAGATTCCTGCTCCTATTCCCCGGTGCCAGGTGGCTTTCTCAGAATTTATGATCGGTTCTTCCGGGTTATTCTCCCATACACGCCCCAAATCATGAAAGAATAACAATCCGGCTTCGGCAGGAAAAAGAAAGGAATCAAATTGAATGAGCTTTGTCCGGACTTCTACATTACTGTAAAAGGTTTCCTCCCCGGCAAACCGGAATTTTCTATACCCCCGTAGATTATTCGTGCCGCCAAGCCTGGCAGACTGGTAAAATTCATACGTCCCAAAATTGGCTTGTCCGCCTACCCGAATGGCCAACGTAGTGCGTAAAGCGCCACCAAATGTGGAATAAAATGATAAATCGGAGGTAATTCGCTGGTATGAATTCTTCTCCAATCCTATTTGTTCGATAGCAGCCATTTCGAGATTGAATAGCAGTCCCTCCATAGTAAAGAGCGGTCGATCCCGCAAGTCCAGTTGA
>CAYGOW010000456.1:0-3188 GCA_964351425.1 uncultured Roseivirgaceae bacterium | reverse complement strand
TCTTTGAACATCACCGGAAACCATTCATCCCGCATTCGTTGGTTGGCGCCCTGGCCAAGCCGCCATTCTTCGATGACAACGCCGCGCTCCTTGTCAATTTCTTCTCCTGACAAGGTAATATTGGAAGCCCAGTCCTCCAGTACCTGCAGGCCCTGGTTCAGGATATCTTCATCATCGGAGGGAATTGGGAGAATGTAGACCGTTTCGTCAAAACTTGTATAGGCATTCAAGTCTGCCCCAAATTTGACACCGACAGATTGCAGGTAGTTGACCAATTCGTTCTTGGCAAAATTCTTGGTGCCGTTAAAAGCCATGTGTTCCAGAAAGTGGGCCAGGCCTTGCTGATCATCATTCTCCATCATGGACCCTACATTCACCACCAGACGTAATTCCACCTTGTCTTCGGGCTTTTCATTCTTGCGGATATAGTAGGTTAATCCATTATCGAGGACCCCCTTTTTTATGTTGGGATCAATGGGTAATTCTTGATTGATTTGTCCCTCTATCGTTACCTCCTGGGCAAACGCAGGAACGGTAAAAAGCGATAAAAGGAGTAAAATGGTAAATCGATTCATATGCTTTGAGTTTTGAATAAAAGATTGTAGAAAAACAATTCAGGTGGTAACGGAAAGATAATCAAATCAATAGAATAAGTCACGGAATGAAATCAGATAAATTAGAGAAATAATATACCTTCAATTTAATCTGGGTATTTTAGTATTATTATCAGTTTCGTAGAAAGATACTACTCCAAGGCCGGACCACATTTCTATTCAATCAGATTCACTTTTTTCCAGGGCCGTAATATGTGCGGACAAATATTTTTAATCAAAATTGGATTGTTTCCGTATATATCGTAATATTGCAATGTAATAATTAAAGCACATGGGACTGACCAAAACCGACTTATTCACGCAGGAGCAGAACGACCTGGCCTTTGCTGCCAAGGCATTTGGGCATCCTGCCCGGGTGGCGATCATTGAGTATTTGTTGAAAACGAATGCATGTATCAATGGGGACCTTGTGCAGGAACTGGGCCTTGCCCAGGCAACGATAAGTCAGCATTTACGGGAATTAAAAGAGATAGGAATTATTCAGGGTACCATCGACGGCGTCCGTGTCAATTATTGTATTAACCCGGCCCGATGGGAGGAAATTAAACAGCAGTTTAGCCAACTTTTTGATCAATTCTCCAGTAAGGATTCCTGTTGCTAAAAAAATTTAAATCAATAGATCGCAATATTGCAATATATATTTAACTCAACATATCATGAACAACACAGAAAACGCGATTAAGAAAAATGTACAGGAGCGCTATGCGCGTATCGCCGAACAAGGAAAAGCGCAAAATGCTGCATCCTGTTGCGGGGCAACAGATACCTCAAACAAGGTCTATAACATCATGATGGATGACTATACGGACATCGATGGATATGTTTCGGATGCTGATTTGGGACTGGGCTGTGGCTTACCGACAGCATTTGCAAAAATAAATAAGGGGGACACGGTAATTGATTTAGGTTCCGGGGCTGGTAATGATTGTTTTGTGGCCCGCCATGAAACCGGAGTGGAAGGTAAAGTAATTGGTATCGATTTTACCCCGGCCATGATAAACAAGGCGCGTCAGAATGCCGAAAAACTTGGCTATAATAATGTGGAGTTTCGGGAGGGTGATATTGACAACATGCCGGTTAATGACAATGTAGCTGATGTGGTGGTAAGCAATTGTGTACTTAATCTGGTTCCGGACAAATCCCGTGTCATTAAGGAAATATTTCGGGTATTGAAACCGGGTGGCCATTTTAGTATATCGGATATTGTTTTGGTTGGCGAGTTGCCTGATGGCATCAGGGAGGATGCAGAAATGTATGCCGGATGTGTTGCAGGAGCAATTCAGGAGGAAACGTATCTCAATTATATTAAAGAATCAGGATTCAGATCCATTCAGATCCAGAAGAGAAAGCCAATCATTTTGCCGGATGATATTCTTTCCAGGTACCTTAATCAGGAAGAAATCGAACAATTTAAACATAGTAAGACGGGTATTTTTAGTATATCCGTGTATGCTGAAAAGCCGGGCAAGTCCATAGCGAAAACAATAGCGGATAAATCGACTGAGGATCCTTGCTGTGCGCCAGGATGCTGTTAAACCGAATTTTTCTAATGTTAAAATCAGTACGACCGACAGGTTGTTATTTCTCATCGTCCGATTGCAATTATGTATCCTAAACTTCTAGATTACCTCGAAGAGGCCAGGAGCCAATTCGACATCATCACCTCTGAACGAAAACATCAACTCCTCCAGTTGGCTGATTATATTGGGGATGCGTTGGCCGAGGGACGCATGGTGAATCTGACGTTCATTTGTACACACAACAGCCGCCGAAGCCATATGGGTCAGCTATGGCTACAGGTGGCTGTAGTAAGGTATGGTTTGGGTGAATTCATTCGTACCTTCTCAGGTGGTACCGAGGCAACAGCGTTTAATCCGCGAGCGGTGGCTACATTGCGAAGGGCCGGATTCCAAATTGAGGATCCTGGAGGCGATAATCCTCACTACCAGGTTCGTCATTCCGATGAATTGCCCCCCATAGTTTGTTTCTCCAAGAAATACGACCATCCGGCGAATCCCTCCCAAAATTTTGCAGCAGTAATGACCTGTTCGGATGCAGACCAGGAATGTCCGTTTATTCCCGGGGCAGCGTTTCGTATCCCAATTACCTATGAAGATCCCAAGCAGGCAGATGGAACGCCCGAAGAGTCTGCGCGCTACGATGAGCGCTCCCGGCAAATCGCCCGCGAGATGCTTTTTGTGATGTCTGAAGTAAAGCGAAAAAGGTCTGGGATGTAGTCTATTTTACGCCCTAAAAGGTATAAATTTGCATGCCAAACAACGTTGTTATGGAATTTATATTTCTGCGAAAATATCCGATACTCCGCATCGTTCCGGTATTATTTCTATTCATAGGGTTGTGGTGGCTTGTGAGTTCTTCTTATTTCAGTGCTAACCCGGAAACGCTTTCACTTGCAGTAACGGCTGATCTGTTGATTATCATACCACTGATATATTTTCTTCTGATCAGAGGTACTAAGATTCCCCGCATTACTGTAGTGCCGGTAATTATTGCCGGTCTCCTTGTAGGCTTTTTTATCCTTCCGGATTCGCGACACGATTACCTCATCCTTTT
>CAYGOW010000455.1:0-3206 GCA_964351425.1 uncultured Roseivirgaceae bacterium | reverse complement strand
TCGCAGGGGATTGTAATTGATCTCGAAATTCAAGGTTCTGCAGGAAACAATTAAGGCTTGAATGATCCGGTCCTCGACAAGAGGCTTGACCAGTAAACGACTTTTTGCCAATGGAGAGAAAATCAAGGTTCGTGGATGACTCCTGCCATCTTACGAACAGCAATCAAAATGCAGCATTCCCAGCCCAGGCAGTGAAAGGAAAATACATCCTTTGATTTTAGAGAACTCCATCTCATAGGGCTCCATTAAAATAAATAGACATTATTTTCAACGTACTATTGCGTTGTAACGTAATTTTTAGTTATATTTATTACCAGATAGAATACAGGATGTAATATGCAACGATTAACAAAAGCTGAGGAGGAGATTATGAACTTATTGTGGGACCACGGAGAGACTACCGTTTCAGGCCTAATCTCAGCGATGGAGGATCCCAAACCTCCACATTCCTCTATATCTTCCATTGTACGCATCCTGGAAAAGAAGGATTTTGTAGACCACCGTCCAGAAGGTCGCTCGTTCGTGTACTTTCCTATCGTGGACAAAAAGGATTATTCCAGTTATTCGTTACGCAAACTCATCACCAACTATTTTGACGGCTCTATGAATGAACTGGTTTCCTTCCTGGTAAAGGAAGAAGATTTGTCGATCAAAGAACTGGAAGCAATTCGCCAACGACTCCAAACTGAAGAAGAATGATTACCTACCTACTCCAAGTTAGTTTTTGCTGGGTATTCTTTTATTTGGTGTATTTCGTATTTCTGCGAAGAGAGACTTTTTTCACCATCAATCGCTGGTATCTACTATCCTCTATGCTCATTGGTCTGATTATTCCTCCTGTTGGAGAATGGATCAAAGACCTCTTCACCACATACCCTGTCGATGCAGGTCAAGTCTTATACCTTATATCGGAGACCCCAGCCTATGTAAATGAAGTGATTATCCGTAATGAGCGGATAAACTGGTTGCCCATTATTATCACAAGTATCTATGTATTTGGCATCGCATTGGCTGGTCTCCGATTTTTTATCGGTCTTAGAAAAATTTATCGCCTATATCTCACTGGAGAGAAGGCGGTGCGCAAATCATTCACATTGGTCACAAACCACCAATACCACTTGCCATTTTCATTTTTCCGCTATGTATTTATCAGCAAAAAGACGCCATTAAAGGAAGGATATCAAAAGATCATTCAGCACGAATTGACCCATGTCAAGCAATGGCATAGTGTGGATATTTTACTCATTGAACTCCTGCATATCTTTTTTTGGTTTAATCCGATTTTACACTTCTATCGCAGAGCCCTGCAACAATCGCATGAATACTTTGTCGATGCTACCGTACTGAAAAACCACTCCGCGAAAGACTACAGTGAATTCCTTTTAGATCCCTCAATGTCGGGTCTAGAACTAGCCTTGGTCAATCAATTCTTCAATTCCCATCTAAAAAATCGCATTACCATGATGTATCAAAAAAGATCTTCCCGCTCTTCAATGGCAAAATATCTGGTTTCTATTCCGATCCTCGTATTGACACTTTTTCTCTTTTCCAATTCGATGATCGCACCTGCATCTGATCCGATTCCATTTAAGAGTGAAATAAAAGCTGCTATCCAAAAAGCGAACTCTAAAGAAGATCTATCTGAACAAGTTCGGTCGATTCTCAATCAATACCGAATAGTTGAGAACATGACAGACGAAACATTTCAAAAATACTTTCGAGAAATTTTTCAAGAAACTGGAATTTCTCTGTTCCTACTCCCGGAGGATAAAATTAGAATTAGTAGCCTCGCAAACAGAACAAAGAAATCAGGGTACATGGAGCATGCGTATAGAATCTTTCAGGTCCCACGGATTTTCACAAAACTTTACGATCTCAGTGAACAATTAGAAGCCAAGTTGCCACTTGTCAGGGTTAACGGAAATCTCATTTACGGCCATTGGAGTAAAATAGATCCAGACAAGATATTATCCTATGAATATATAGAACGTGACGAAGCTATGCAGCTTTATGGTTACATGGCACATGGAGGGGTCATTGACTTCAAGCTTTCAGAATTTACCGAGGAAGATCTGGACAAACTGGGTGTAATCCTTGAAGCTTCGAAAAATCTCAATCCGGAGAGAGACGCAGTAAAAAGAGTAGATACGCCCGCAAGGTTTCACGGCTGTGAAGACATCAACGGTATCGAAGCGCAGCTTTGTGGACTGGAACGGTTTAATGAATATATTGCCGAGGTGATGCAATAGCCGCAAGAAGCGAGAGAACTGGGAATCGAAGGCACTGTGATGGTTCAATTTTTGGTGACGGCCAAGGGTGCCATCGGTAATCCCACCGTCATAAACGATATCGGAGGAGGTTGCGGAGAGGAAGCCAAATACCTCATTCAAAGCATGAATACCATCTACGAACTTTGGACGCCCGCTACGAAAGGAGGTACACCCGTAAAGTCCATCGTAACCATGCCGATAAAGTTCAGTTTACAGGGAGAAGTGTCTAAGAAAGCTTTTTCGGCTCGACATGAATCGAATCTGGACGGAGACATGATAAAGCCGATGCCTGAAGTCATGGAAAACCCAAAACTCGTCAGAGACATGATTGCGCTACTAAGTGATTTCGAAATTAGTCCGAGGCCTATTTTTGTATTAGATGGAAAAATCATAGAAAAGGATTCAATTCTGCTAAATGCCAATCAAGTAAAAAAAGCCATTCTACTGAATGAAGAGGAAGCTGCGATCAAATATGAAACGGTAAATCAACGTGCGCTTGAAATCTACACGGGTACCCATGTACCTGCCACCAATGAAGCCCCTGAGAGCACCCCGGTATCCTCTCGAAAAACGCAAAACACTTCAGGATTAAATCCCTCAACTCAGCATTTCATAAAAGACCTTCATCTTTTTCCGAATCCTGCGAAATTCGATATTAATATTAGGTTCAATTCAGTTGCGGCTCCTTTAGAAATTCGGGTCCACGATACGGCCGGTAAATTGCTATTCAAAGAAACACTTCCCGATTTCAATGGCGTGTATGACCAAACAATTAGCAGCAAGGATTTTGTGAATGCGGAGGCTATCATTTCCTTCATCCAAAATGATCAAGTGCAAACAGAAAAAATAATCTTTGCGAAGTGAGAGGGAAGGTATGGTGGTATTTTACTAGTAATCAGAATAGGTACTTTGGTGTAGTGGTTTTTTGGTGTTGTG
>CAYGOW010000454.1:0-3230 GCA_964351425.1 uncultured Roseivirgaceae bacterium | reverse complement strand
CAGCAATACAATGAAACAGCCGGATTCGATTTTAGTAGAAAAGGCCAAGCAAGGTGACCGCCAGGCGTTCCGGCAAATTGTCGAAAACACCCAGGGCATGGTCTATCAGGTAGCTTACCGGTTTTTACGGCAGCAACATGAAGCGGAAGATGCTGTTCAGGAGGTGTATTTAAAGCTATGGAAAAACCTCCCGGGCTATAATCCACGTGCTAAACTATCTACCTGGCTGTATCGAATTGTATCAAACTACTGTCTGGATGTTCTGAAGTCGAAGTCCTATAAGAAGAGAAACCAATCGTACGAATTGGAAAAGTTTCAATTAAATGATCCCATTCAGGCGGATCATCAATTGAATCAACATGAGATGAGTGAGCTGATCCTTAAGGCGGCGGATCAACTCACCCCGGTTCAGAAAGCGGTGTTTATTCTCCGGGATCTTGAGGGATTGTCTGTAGAAGATGTCTGCGACAACTTATCCATGAAGGCTGATAGCATAAAGAGTAACCTGTATCATGCCCGGAAAAAAATGTTTGTGTTGCTCAAACCTTATCAAAATGAACTGTTATGAAGTGCCAGGAATGTGAACCATTGATTTATTTGTACGAGGAGCTTGATGGTGAAGAGCGGAAAAGGCTTGACCAACACCTTGAGGCCTGTCCGGACTGCGTGTCACTCCTTGCATCCGTTCAGCAAAATCATTCCATTATCAAACAAGCGATGGATTTCCCTCTGACACCGGTTGATTCAGCGCGGCTTACCAACAATGTGATGGACAGGGTTTTTCCAGCCAGGACAGCAGTCAGTACGACCGGAGAATACATTTGGTCTCGTGTTTTTCGGTATGCATTTACCATGGCATCACTATGTATTCTCCTGGTATTTTATGCCGAGTGGCAATCCAACGGAACACTACCCGCTAACCAGTTTTCTGAAAAGAATCAAGCTTCCAAAGAAGCCGCCCTTATTTCTCCTTCAATACGGGAGATGAGAGAAAGCAGGAAGCAATCAAGTATTTCACTTTATGAGAAACTCAATAAAACAAAACAACAATGAAAACGATACATCTAATTGGAGCGATACTCCTCTTGCTTTTTGCAGCAGGTTGTGATCACAAGGTCGAAATGGCTACCCAGGTCAGGGAAGATGGGTCTCTGGCCCAACGTATTGAAATTGAAAATACGGACGAAAGCAATGCCGAAAAGAACTACTTTGGCATTACGGCGGATTCCGGATGGGAAGTCACCAATCTGGTGACTGAACCAGATGGCAAGGTTAAAAAATCAAACTCCATTTTTACCAAAGAATTTTACTCCGTGGAGGACTTTAACAAAGAACTGAACCGCGATGTGGATTCCTTGTTTCAGATGGAAGCTACGTTTAATAAAGAATTCCGGTGGTTCTATACCTACCTTACCTTCACAGAAACGATCAAAGCAGCGGATCGATTCAATAATATCAAGCAGAGTGATTACTTTACCCCGGAGGAATATGCATTCATTGACCGCCTGCCTGCCGAAGGGGATTCTGTGACTATGGCAGACAGTGTTTTTGCCGAAGCATTAAGCAAAAAGATTATGGATGTCTATGGAATACGCGGTATTTTCGAAGACCATTTTGCCTTCTTTGAAAAGAAAATCGATGAGTATGGTATCAATCCGGCCTGGAAGGAAACAATTCGTCAAAATAAAGAAGAATTATTAAAACGGCTGACCGAGGAAACTGAGGAGGATTTACCGGATGATTTTCTTCTTCAGTGGACTGATAGCCTGGGGGTACCCTATCCCCATCCACAAATTGAAACGGACTTTGCCCTGGAATTAATGCGACTGGAAAACGAACTCAATTTTATGAGCTGGGTAACGGATGGCACCTTTATTAATCACATAGAAGTACCGTGGACTGTTGTTTCTACAAACGCCGACCAGGCAGACGGAAATCAACTAACCTGGAAGCCACCTACCATAAAATTACTGTTGACCGACTACACCATGGAGGTTCAGTCGCGGAAGTTGAATTACTGGGCAGTCATCGTCACCCTCATGGTCCTGGTTGTGGGGGCGGTTATATTCTTCAGGAAAAGATAATTACAGGTCCGGAAACTTAGCACCCAGAAGTTTCCGGGCCTTTTCGTACCACTCCTTTGCCGCATCTGGTTGTCCCTGTAATTCATGAATCACGCCGAGGTCAAAAGCCGCATGCCCGGCAAGTTGTTTGTCCTCCTCTTCTACCCAGCGCAATAGCAGCCCTTCTGCTTTTTCCCACTGCTTAAAATTTACTGCCCGATAGACATCTCCGAACTCCTTGTCTGTAAATAATTTCCGGTAATGTGTTTCCGCTGTCGGATAGAATTTAGTTCTATAGTCGAGTCCAATGGAATGCGCCAGCCCTTTTACGCTCTCATCGGCCTTACCTAAAGACGGACCAACCGCCAGCAATCCACTTTCCACGTCGCGGCTTTCATAATAGGTTTCTCTTTGATCCCATACCCGCTGTATTATATTGCCCTCCTGACCATAGAAGGTAGTGGTCATATTCATAATGAGATTGGAATGCATCGTTTTATTACCTTCATCATCTTTCTCCGTTTCCCTGGAGAATCCGATATCCACTTTATCCATGGCCAAAAGAAAATCCGCCTGATAGGGATTGAGAATTTTAACTACTTCACCCGGCGGTAATGGCCCTGCCTCTTCACGCGGATTTTCTGAGACAAAAACACGGGTTGGCTCCACGGTAATTGAGAAGTTTGAATGGGACTGAAACCCTTCCTGAAGGCCTTCAACAAACTTTTCCAGGGCAATTTCATATATCTCTGTTTTGTTTTCATTATCAAACGAAAGCAGAGAAGGATCCAACCGGTTGATAACAATAATATGACCCATCGGGACATCGAGATCAATTTCAGGTGGTACGGGTACCTGTATCGGAACCGTTGTATGACAGCCGACGAGCAAGGGCCATGCAATAATGGCAGCTATTTTGACTGGGCGAAAAGCCATGGCAGTAAATCCGGATGTGTAAAGGCTGGATCCCAGCTATTGTGATTCGCGTAAGGGAAAATTGTTAATGCCGGTTTGCCACCGGCACGTTGAATGGCCAGGGCCATGATGCTGGAATTCTCCGGCTTAACAACATTATCCTCTGCCCCATGGAAAATCCAAAAAGGTAATTTCCCGGCATAGCGGTCAACCAGATTTGGATTGCCTCCACCGCAGATGGGTACCGCAGCA
>CAYGOW010000453.1:0-3234 GCA_964351425.1 uncultured Roseivirgaceae bacterium | reverse complement strand
CTTTGCGAATTACCGCCACTCAAACTCAGGTTATTCTCCATAAAGTGACCGTTTTGAAAGATTTTGTCAAAATTTTCATCGTTGTAGGTCTGTCTGGAATTTTTGGATAAAATAGGATAATACGTATTCCCGTCCTGATCGATATAAAATTCTCCTGACGTATCAAATTCATCCATACCTCCGGCGCGTTCAGAAATCTTATCTCCCCATGAATCCCTGGCGCGCGCATTATATACACCGTTATCCCCCTGTCCAAAGGTACTTTGCATTGGGTATCGGCGATTGATTTGATCAATTGAGTAGGAACCCCGGTATTTAACCTCCAATTTCTGGTTGTAATTTCCGCTTTTTGTTTTGATGAAGATAACTCCTCCAAGTGCCCGAGTCCCCCACAGTGCAGCGGCAGAAGCTCCTTTCAATACTGTGACACTCTCAATATCATTCGGATTAATGTCGTTAAGTCGGGATTGTGCCGCATACGTTTCCTGGGCACCTCGTGAATCATTGCTTAAAGGAATTCCATCTACGACGATAAGTGGCTGGGCATCTCTGTCGATCGTGGAAATACCCCGGATTTGTATGTAGGCACCCGCGCCCGGATCGCCTGAATTCCTGGAAATTCTTACCCCGGAGGCTTTCCCTTGCAATGAATTGATAATCGTAGATTCTCCCGACTTCACGATCGACTCCTCTGATACGACTGAATTGGCATAAGCGAGCTGATCTTTGTCCTCTTCAAAGCCCAGTGCGGTCACCACCACCTCATTCAATTGCCTGACATCCTCCTCCATGGTCACATTGATTTCTGTTTGTGACCCCACGTCAATGGTTTGTCCTATAAAACCCACATACGAGAAAGAGAGCGTCGCGTCAGGGTTGGATATGGTAATCATGTAATTACCATTTGCATCCGTAATTGTCCCGTTCGTAGTGCCGGTCTCCAGGACCGTGACGCCGGGTAATGCCGCGTTATTACTATCAACTACTTTCCCGGTTATTGACTGTTGGCCGTGGACAACGAAACTGCTGCAAAGCAAGAGAAGAAAATAGAGGAGTTTAATTCTTTTCATAAGTCGAATGATTAGATAGATACAATGAATTAATATTGAACTTCACTGATAAAAAGCACTGGAACTAACGAAACAAGTATATTATTATTAATTTTGAAAAGTTCGTTTTTATTAAATTATATCGGGTTTTATTGTTTTTTATCGAATTTTAACGACTTGGAATTACACTTTTTTGCAATAATGATAATATGAAGGAGCTTCACCGTGAGTTTATTACCAAGTTAGAAAAGCTGTATGGTCGCTTTGACCAGGAACAGAATAAGTTTAAGAAAGCTTCTAATTCAAAAATCAGTAGGGATTTAGGCTACAGTGATGCGCAGTTTTCGAGATTGATCAATGAGAAAGCCACTGAAGGTGAGTATCAGCGAGCGAATCAAAACGCTGACCGCATTCTGTCAATTATTGATCTGAAAAAAAGAGTGGAGAGTTTTAAGCAATCTGGTTCTTTTCCAGGATCGGGCCTTAAAATAATTCTGATTCTATTGATTGGCGCATTAGCAGGTTTTGCTTTGCACTATTTAATATCATCAAAAAATCAGGATAAAGAGACTGACAGTGCCTCAATGAATTCAAAGTTTGACATGCTCACCTGGAGTTTTGAATCAAATTATATCAACCCTTATAAGGGGTTAAGAGAATTGCCCGACGATTGTAATTACCCCTGTTACCGGTACCAGGGTAAGTGGGAACTCAAAAGTGGATACAAACTTCCTTTCCTAAGAGAGAGAAGTGGATTTCATTATGTAGCTAAGTCGGCAATCATGTACGCCCGATGCAGTCCGGATACAGGTTCTGATGGCCGTGGACTGGAGGCGTATGAATATCAGCTTCATGAAATCTGGTATGATAAAATGGAGCGGCCCATAGGAGAATTCATCCAGGAGGATGGCAATCCCTTGGTTGCCTATGAGCAACTTGACTTTTCTCAGGACGAAAGTTTCGTGAAGATTGCAACCATTCATTCCTTTTATACGAATGACTTTGGTATTGATTCTGCCCAGATATACCGACATGGGCAGGATATCGGAAGAGATCTTGAATTTGTGCCGCAGGAAGAACTGGCCAGTGAGATCGATGATCTGGCACTACTCGAAAAATTGCGTCAGGAAATCACACTTATTGTGCAAGATCCGCTGCGGGATTACTCAAAGCCCAGTTCGTGTGCACCGTCCAACGTTCCCGATATTGACTTCCACTCCGTATCGGAGGGTGATGAGATGACCTTCAATTGTCAGATGACAACCGCAGAGCGATTTGCCATAAATTATGTAAAGACATATGTCCTTGTGGATCAGTTTATCAAAGAAAAATGTGTTTCGGTTACGCCGTGAGGAAATCATATTCTTTCCGAATTGAATCACTGAAGGCTTACTGCTGTGGAATAGAAATGACTTATTGACACCGTCATTTCCGGTTATAATTGTCTTTTATGTAATAATAAGTTGTGTATGAAGGTCATTTTTTCAACCACTGCCGGGGCAATGACAAAAGGATAGACATCCGGCACGCCCATGGCACGCGTAATGCTGTTTACAGCAAATGATAAGGGCACACACGTATTCATTATTTCCTGAAAATCAGAGATTGTGTAGGGATCAAAGGAAACATCAGCCCCGTTGAGTGACTCACCTATCGGATTTACATGGAGGCCAAAGAAATAGGCCGTCTCAACCATGTCCATAATGTGAAGATAGTGCGCCCATGTCTCCGCCCAGTCTTCCCAGGGATGCGAACTGGCATATTGGCTGATGAATTGCGATTGCCAATCGGCGGGTGCTCCTTCCCTATAATAGCTTTTCAAAGCCTCGGAATAGTTGATTTCCTCATTGCCATAAAGTTTTCTGAATTCCATGAGGCGTTGCTCATCATTCCTAACCAGGCGTTCCCAAAAATAATGGCCTACTTCGTGCCTTAAATGACCAATTAAGGTGCGGTAAGGTTCCAGCAGTTGCAACCTGGTTTGCTCTCGCAGCACCGAATCAGCTTCCCGGAGGAGAATAGTAATTACCCCGTCTGCATGACCGGTCATAAGATGGTTGTTATTTTGTTTTGCCACGAAATCAAAGCAAAAGCCTTCTTCCAACTTATTTTTACTCAGCAATGTCAGGCCTATTTTTTGTAATTGATAAATCAGACGGTGTTTGGCTATTTCAAGATTCCGCCA
>CAYGOW010000452.1:0-3243 GCA_964351425.1 uncultured Roseivirgaceae bacterium | reverse complement strand
AAATATATATTCTTCACGCTCAAGCAACGCCTCAAAGTCTGGTTCCCAGATGGCTATTTCCTTACCTGTTGCGCGTAATATTTCCCGTCCGGCTGTATCAGCCGTATGGAAGGCATAGTCCGCAATAGACAGGGTATTTTCCTTGTAATCGTAAGAGATTTTTTCGAATGAAAACCCGGATCTGCTGAATTCGATGGATTGCTCGCGTATATCTAATTGTATATTGGCGTTGCTATCGAGGGTTCGCATGTCCCATTCCTTTACAATCAGGTCTATAAGTGAAATGTTAATAGAATTCGCATCAGGTGGGGTCAATTCGGCCCCGGCTTCCATTATTTGAAATAATTCAATATCGAATTTCTCCAGGAAAGCGCGAATACCCGGAGCAAAACCGGCTAATTCGTGGGCTATATTTACCCTTTGGGTGCGTTGTTCTTCAGACTTAGGTTTCAATCCCACTTTTGCATAGGGAGAAACAAAAGTAACTTCTTCTATTTTCAGTTGCCTGGTAAAGGCATAATCAAAAAGTGAACCTATATTTACCCGGATCGAGGGAACCATTACTGACTGAATTCCCTCCTGAAGGGAGTCAACCGTGGAAGTAAGGGAAACATCATCAAGCCTGAAAGATAAGTCAAGGTAATTAATGGAGGTGTTGCCCAGATCAAGGGCCAGTTTTCCATCGGAACCTTTCTCCACCAGCTCTTTTAACGTATTCTTAAACCCCTGAACCTGGCCATATTGGAGTAAAGCGATTACTATCCCCACCACAACAAGTAAGGAGATTAATACAATCAGGAGCCTGGACTTAATCTTACCTGCCAATGCAATCAGTGTTTATAATTGAATGCCGAGATGTTATAATAATTGGTATTATCACGTTAATAAACTATCGTGTATCGTAAAATAGTTGATTTTTTCATATAGTCCTTCCATTCAGTCCGGCTGATTTGATACAACTACCATTAATTCATCAATTATAAGGAAAAAGTCATTATCAGAATTAAATTTTCCCTTATCAGGGTACGGCTGTTTTCGCATTATCTGTGTAACTTAAATAGGAGCCAAAATACACTCACCATGAAAGCAACTGAAATCACTACAATCAAGAAACTCATTCAGGTAAACCTGGATGCGGCCGATGGCCTCTACACTGCTGCCGATAATATAACTGATTCAGTCATGCAAAGTTTTTTATCTCGGTGTGCACGGATCAGGAAGAAATATGCACGTGTTTTATACCTTTCCCTATCGCGCGAAGAAGCTTTATCATTAAGTGAAAAGATAGAATCTAATATTCGGAATATGTGGAGCCAGCTGAAGTCGGCTACATACAAGTTTTATCCGTCAGCCATTCTACAGGAATGCCGGCAAGCCGAAGAATATGCTTTGTCTGCCTACGATGAAGCACTTTCCCTGAATCTTCCTTCGAGTATTCGCACACAACTAAGCGCTCAGAAAAAGGCATTGAATGAACGGTATGCAGAATTGACAAAAATGGCAACTCAACTTGGCGAATGGACCAAAGGGGGTTATTCCTCCAAACGGGCCTGACGAACAGAATCCAGGTTTCGGGGAAAATTAAGTTGGAAGTGCGCGCCATGAGGCGAATCAAGCAACTCCACAGAGCCCCCTAAGCCTTCCGTCAGCGTCTTAACGATATTGAGCCCGAGGCCAGTACTGCTTTCTCCACTTGTCGGACGTGCAGACAGTTTTCTAAATTTGCCGAATAAGTTGACTTTATCCTCCTGGGTAAATCCCGGACCTTCATCTTTAACCGAAATCTCAAATGCATCATGGCCCGGCTTAACGATGAGCCAAACCCTGGATTTTGACGGTGAAAATTTAATGGCATTGGATAACAGATTATCCACAATACGTGTAAGGGATTTCCCATGGGTACGTATGGGATATTTTTTTACAGTGGTTCCAAATTCCAATTGTATATGTTTCTTTTCGGCATACCCGCGATATCCCAGGACCAGGTCATTTAACAGATTCATCAAGTCGATTTCCTCTATTTCTCCTTCACCATTCAGGGTATCTTCAAAGAACGTCACTACATTAAGGTCTTCGATCATGCTGCCGCCTTCATCCGCCACTGTTCTGATCATTTTCAACAAGCGTTCAATCTCACCAGGATCATTATTCTCCTTGTTCATTTCCATCTCAAAGACACTGATTAGCCCATTGATTTTATTAAACGGCGCTTTGAGGTCATGGACAATATTCTTTAATATACTCTTCTCCTCTTCCCGCGACTTAATCAACTCTTGATTCTTTTTTAAAATCTGCTGCTGTTGTTCAGATATAATCCGTGACTTTTCTTCCAGGTCCTGTGTACGCTCCTTGACTTTAAAGGTGAGATTATCGTTAAGTTTTTTAAGGTCCATCAATAGTTTCTCCTCATTATTAATGGCTCGGCTGAATCGACGGCTTGATACCACCATTAATATCATGAGATAGAATAAAACTCCCCATCCGATAAATTCTCCGGTCTCAATGATGTGTGCGTTATAGAGTAAATCATTGAGCATAAACAGGAATATCACCGTCATGGCCACCCAAATAATCTTTGCGCCGGGACGATTGTGAATCGCAGCCATGAGAATCTGATAAATAAGATATCCGCCGGAAGCGATCGCATAGATTCTGAAGACAGGCATGGAATAGGAATAAACATCCATTGGCAATAAAACCACGAAGAGTATTGCCAGCACTCCGATGATTTTGGCAATCTGGATTAACCAATATGGAATTTCATCCGGGAAAAGCTCAGATATGAGTATCAGGTTAATTGTTACGCCAAAGTAGAAGGTAACATAGATCATGCCCATGGTCAATGAGCCACTCACTCGCGGAAAGAGAGAATATAGCAGGTATTCTCCGTTAAAGAATACATAACAAAATATGCTGAGGCAAAGCAGGGAAAAGGTGATGATATACTTATCCTGCTTACGAAACAGAAAGTAAATTAAAAAAAAGACGCCCATTGCGGCTACTCCCCCTAATTGCAACGCCTCCAGAAAAATATTTCTTACTTTGTCAAGGATCATGGCGTCATAACTGCCAATTTCCACCGATCGAAGAATACCTCCCGTACGGTAATGAAAGTTTGACAGTTGAATGAGCAGGCTGATCGTATCGCCTGGCGCATACCCCTCCGGAAGCTGTTGTATAATGCGGTAGTTACCAAAGTCTTCGTCAGCGTATTCTTTCCCGACTTTTCCGGATTCATACAAT
>CAYGOW010000451.1:2536-3261 GCA_964351425.1 uncultured Roseivirgaceae bacterium | reverse complement strand
GCTGGTCTCCCGCTCTCCACAGATGATGTCAGAACTGGTACATGAACTGGATAATGAGCAGGGGCAGGATCACGACTTTCTAGTGGCTGATTTCACAATGGTAGAGGATCTTAAAAAGAAAATCCACGGCCTGGTCAATACAAAACCCGTCCATATTCTGATCAATAACACTGGCGGACCTCCGGCCGGACCTATTGTGGATGCCAAACCGGAAGGCTTTATTAAAGCCTATACTATTCACCTGATCTGTAATCATATCCTGGTACAGTCGGTTCTGCCGGGGATGAAAAAAGATGGATACGGTCGTATCATCAATATCATCTCTACTTCGGTAAAAGCACCCTTAAAAGGTTTAGGCGTTTCGAACACAACCAGAGGAGCGGTAGCCAATTGGGCGAAAACCATGGCTAATGAGTTGGGCGCTTTCGGGATTACAGTGAATAATATTTTACCCGGCGCTACTGATACCGGTCGACTAAATGAGATCATTGAAAGTAAGGCCCAAAAAAGTGGTAAAAGTAAAGCAGAAGTGATTCGAGGTATGCAAGCTGCCATTCCCTTGGGAAGATTTGGTAAGCCGTCTGAAATTGGAGCGGCAGCAGCTTTTCTCGCCAGCCCGGCAGCCGCCTATATCACAGGTACTAATTTGACAGTTGATGGAGGAAGAACGGTATGTTTGTAAAGCATTTCAGGGCCGCCGGCCCTGAAATGCTAATTTTCAGTTT
>CAYGOW010000451.1:0-2526 GCA_964351425.1 uncultured Roseivirgaceae bacterium | reverse complement strand
AATTACATGTACAATACCATTAGAAGCCTTGACCGTTCCGAGCACCTTAGCTCCATTTACATAGGTTATGCCATCCTTGACCTCCACCTTCACCTTGTCGCCCGTAGCCTGACCTATCCCCATCACCCCGCGGATGTTGTTGGCATCATAGCTGCCTGGAGCGGCGTGATAGGTAATGATATTGGCCAGAACGGCTTTGTTTTCGGGCTTGAGGAGGTCATCAAGGGTTCCTTCCGGTAGTTTTTCAAATGCTGCGTTTGTAGGTGCAAAAACTGTAAGCGGCCCGGCATTGGTAAGGACGTCTTCCAATTCTGCGGCCTGTACGGCAGCTACCAGGGTCGAGTGATCTTTCGACCCTATAGCGATATTCAGAATGTGAGGCTCTGAAACATCGTCTTTCACGCTTGATTGACCTTTTAATTGTACTTGGCTGGCTTCCCCATGCTGTTCAGATGAAGTAGAAGAGGGAGCCGGTCCACAGGAACACAAAAACAGAAGTAGAATAAAAATTCCAGTTTGGGCTTGATCATTTTTCATAGGTATAAGGTTTTGGATGTAAATTAATTATTTTTTAAATAAAGGACAAAAATATCTTATTATCTTTTTTTTAAAATGGGCTCTATCTTTCACATAAATCTTTTCGATCTTATCTGCTTCACTTTGTACCTGCTCTCTTTTTCTTAGGTTTCTTCTATCTTCTCAATGTACAGACACAGAAAGAACTTCATCCCTTTCCATTTTGGTCAGAAGGCATTTGGACTCATGAACTCACTATTTATAATGGAGACACGATTTCTGGCAACAGTATCTATGTAGTGAGAAGGTAAATGAGCAGATTTCATGAGTTGTGGCGGCTAGATTTTGGAGATGACTGAATTATTTGTACAATAGAGCGGTCAAAGGATGAAGGTAAGTACGATAACTTTAAACAACTTCTATTAGAGAAAGGAGATGTCGAATAATTTCCTTGTGGTTTTTTGAGAAAAAACCCTTTGCCTTTTTCATCAACCCCTGCAAAGTAAAAATTGACTTGATAAATATGATCATCTCAAAGACACTATTCCTCGAAAGGTACATGGATCTGCATGACCGTATTTTCCCATCTTTGATAGAAGGGCAACCGGAGGAAAAGCTTCGTAATCAATCGGAAGGCAAGAATTCGGTTATTTGGATTTACTGGCACCTCATCCGGACCGAGGATATAGGTGTGCAACGTTTTATTCGGGATGTCCCTCAGCTTTACCACAAATGGCAAGACGTGGTTAATGTGTCGACTTTGCTGAACGGAACGGGCATGGACAAGGAGCAGGTCAATGCGATTACGACCAACATCAACCTGAACGGCCTCATCCAATATCGAAAGGCCGTTAGGGAAGTGAGCATCCAAGTCATTCGAGACACGGACAGTTCTGTGCTCTCCATAATACCTTCTAAAGAAAAGGTCCGCCAAATTATTTGTGAGGAGGGAACCATGACGGCTTCCACCTGGCAATTATTGGATTTATACTACGGGAAATCAAAGGAGTGGTTTTTACTGCATGTTTGTCTCACCCATCCATTTTATCATCTTGGCCAGATGATGGTTCTATTGTGAAGGAAGGGTTTCTGTGACCCCTTACTTTTATATTCATCAAAAAATTTCAATTAAATTTTATTCCAATCCATTTTCATTGTAATATTGGCCTCAAATTTCAGTTAGTTAGCTGACTGTCTAACAATTTGAATCATCAATAAACGAGAAATTGATATGAAAAAGACCTTATTTTTTATAGCCTTTGCCCTATTATTCATTGCTTGCGGCAATGACCAGGCTTCATCAGATACAGAAGAAACAACAGAAGAAGAAACGGCTCCGGCTCTTGTTCCCGGAATAGGATTTAAAGGATTGGGAAATAACCCAACTTGGACTTTAGAAATTGACTTTGAGAAAGATATGACCTTTGTTTCCACCGAATCAACCGGTAGTGAAACGACTGTCGTAGTTCCTACTCCAACTGCATACAACCTTAATAATCCATCTGCGCTAAGATATAGAGGAGAAGCTCCTGATTGGACTTTGCAAGTGACTATCCTGCCTTTTGCTTGTCAGGACAGTAAAACAGGAGACAATTTCGACAACCAAATCATTGTGAAGGTAACCTCAAAAACCACTCCTTATGAGGAGACATTCCAGGGATGCGGGAATTACCAGAATGGATATACTTTTGAAGGCACAGAGTTTAATTAATAAAAAACCGGTGAAAGTTGGAAGTTTCCGACTTTCACCGGTTTTTATTCAGGAATAATATCAACTGGCCTGTGCGGTCAGCCGTGCACTTTCTTGATTTAATTCTTCTAAAAGGTCCGTATTAACCGTTGCACTGAAGATGTTAGCCCCTTTGCGGTCATCAAAGATCTCCAACTGCATCTCTTGAGCAAAGGCCTTGGCCAGGTCCCCCATTTTGCAAGCATATTGCTCATTCTTCCCAACGGACATCAGAAAATCGATTACCCCCGTTCGTATGGTTTCGTATTTGTCCAGGCTGA
>CAYGOW010000450.1:0-3275 GCA_964351425.1 uncultured Roseivirgaceae bacterium | reverse complement strand
ACGGGATATTACACCTCGGAGATGGGGATCAAAGATCTTGGCTATGCGGGAAACCAGCCAAATGTCTGGGATGGAATTCCTGAGGATGTTCTGGCTGATCATGACGTTTCATACGAAAAGGAATGGCTTGAAAAATGCATCGATCAGTCCAGGAGAAATCAAGTGGCACGGTGGGACGAGGAGGGTAATTTGTTGGATGCCTGATATATAGATGTTTTATACGCATCATCAAAAACAGGTGGTTTTTAGTCAAGAAATCTTGTTGATTATTTATACTATCTTTGTTCCAACCTTAACTTTAAACTTGAATTGACATGGTTACATTTTTTAAAAATCTAAAGACGCTGACATTGGCGCTATTGCTGTTTTTATTCGCAGCATCTATGACATTTAGTGCATGCACTGGCCAGGAAAGCAGTGCCGATGAGACGGAAGAAGCGGCTGAAGAGCCGGCTGAAAGTGACGAACATCCATCTGATTCGGATGAAGGAGAACATCCCTCTGATACCACGTCCTCTTCAGAGGAAGGAGAGCACCCTTCTGATTCTGACGAAGATTCAGAACATCCGGATAATTAATTATCAGATTGCCTGCCTTGTGCGTGAAAAGGTAAAGGTAGTCTTGGCGTAGTCCGACTTACCTTCAATTTCCATCACAGGATAAGCAAGAAAATTGATTGGTCCTGATGCCGGTACAGGTGTGGGAATAATATCCCTGCCCTGACTAAACTCAATTCGGTTGGCCGGATGATGTCCGAAGTAGTAGGTAGCCAACGCGCTATATTTATTGGCTTCGCTGATATCAACCGGCCACCATTTTCCTTCTGCATAAAACTCTGCCCAGCAGTGATAACCGTCGACACCTCCTTCATTGCGTTCGGATGGAATGGCTGCACCTACCGCAAATCGGGCAGGAATACCGGCAGATCGTGCCAGCGAGATAAAGAAGGAATGAAACTCCGTGCAATTACCTGATTTCGAGTCACAGGCATAATTTGCATCGCCGGTGCCATATACCCCTTCCTTGGCATAACGCATCTCGTCAATGACATAGTCATAAAGTGCCCGTGCCTTAGTAAGCGGAGTCCCGGCTTGTTTTTTCTCAATTACTTGTTCGGCGATGGTTTCAAAACGATCACCAACCGGTTGCAATAAGGAAGGTTTGAGGTATTCGGCCGTATTATCCGGTTCATCCGTATACGGCGACTTCTCCTGTCTTATAACGCGGTAATCAATTTGAATAACCTGGTTGCTAAGTTCGGGTGTAAGCGCCAGGTGAAATATTTTATTGCCAAATTCTTTGTCCTCGGTGATATCATACCCTTCCGGAGATTGAATGGACAGCACTTCGATTTCCTGGAAATTATCACTTTGCGCGATGGGTATCCAGATATGTCCGTCAGCCGAAATGTCAGGTAATTCAGCGGTATAGGTAAACTCAAAGGAGTCTTCGCCTTCAACGACACCCAGCAAATCGTTGGAGGCATTTTCGACCGCTACCGTGTACCATGTTTTATCCTTGGCCTGCTTCCAGGTGTAATAGGGTTTTCCGTTCAGCTTGTGGACATCGGTGCGTGTTACCTGCATATCGCCCGGCTCGCCATCCAGAAAAAAATCGACATCATAGACATCGCCGCTTTCCGTTGCCAAATCGACGCAGGCAAAGAATTCATTTGGCCCCAGTACCGACAGGTATTCTGTATGAACCCTGACCAGCTTGAGCCTGAGGTCGACCGAGTCATTCTTTAATGGGAAATACCCATTCCCATCCCGCGTCATAGATTCAATGTTGGCGCGAATACCCGCATCCACTTCTTCGATGGATACTTTTTTTGTTTTCTCAGGTGCTTCAGGTTCGGACTTCGGCTGACATGCGACGAGAGAAAAGAAGCCGATTATAAGGATGGAAAATGAAAAGACGAGTCGGTTCATGATGATAGATTTTCAATGGTCCCGGATAAAACGCAGGATACAAGGTTAAAAGTAAGCAAAGCGGAATTCATCTCCATGGAACGATAGAAATATCCTGGATCAGATGGAGAGAGGATTGCCCTGTTACATGGAGTATTTCTGCGATCCAGTGGTCCGGAAAATTCCGAGAGAATATTCCCGCTTCAACTAATCTTTAAGAATGTTATAAAGGGAGATGTTCAGATAAAGATTTTCTTTTCCGACTTTTTGTAATTTAAGAAAACCGGCTTTTTCCATAATCTGAAGGTATTCTGAGGCCGTTTGTCTCTTTGCAATACCCCGTTCAACCAAAAATTTCACTTTACAGTAAGGTTGTTCGAATAATAACTCAATGAGTTCCTTGGAATAAACACGTGGTGGTAAGACATTCTTCGCACGTTCAACCGTATCATTCATGAGGCTATGAATTTTTTCAATTTTATTGAGGGTTGAGTGGGCTGTTTCTTCAATGCCCGACAAAATAAACAATATCCAATCTTCCCAGGCACCTTTTTCGGTAACATTTCGGAGTAATGAGTAATAGTCTTGTTTATGCTCAATGATATACCTGCTCAGATAAAGGATTGGGGTGTTAAGCAATCCTTTTTCTACGAGATACAAAATATTTATGACACGACCTGTCCGGCCATTTCCATCATGAAAGGGGTGAATGGCCTCAAATTGATAATGTTGGACGGCCAGTTTGATCAGGTCGTCTGTGTTGTCAACAGAATGAATATATTCCTCCAGGTTATGGAGCAGGTCCCTTATTCTATCTTCACCTTCCGGTGGGGTATAAACTACGTTGTTATTATTGGATATTGTTGTGCCCGGGATTCTGCGGATTCCCATCTTACTTTCCTTAATTGTTTCAGCAATGGAGATGAACAGATTGGTAGATAATGGACGTTTTTTCAATTGTTGATACCCATCGAGCAAGGCTTGCCGGTACCGTAAAACTTCCCTGGTTTGTGCATCAAAGGCATTTATTCTTGCACTGAATGCCTGGTACAACTCATCCTGCGTGGTAAATATATTTTCGATTTCAGAACTGTCTTTTGCCTCCTGAAGTGTAATGGCATTAACAAGCATTAGTTGATTAGGAATTTCATTTGCTTTCCCTTTCAATTCTGCCAGCGCGCGGGAAGCCGTAATTACTTTCTTCAATACACTTTTGGTCTCCAACTCAACTTCTGGCGGCAACTTTGGTAAGGCGTTATAGGGTTTCTTTTTATTCAATACTTGTTGTAAAACGTGTCGATGCCTTCGACATAAAGTAATTATATGTCGAAATATACGACTAATTTCGACATGTTTGTATCATTT
>CAYGOW010000449.1:0-3276 GCA_964351425.1 uncultured Roseivirgaceae bacterium | reverse complement strand
AATGGCTATGTTCATGATCAGGTAGAATGGCTGGTCAAAAGGCCAACCTGCTTTTGATTCTCCAGCACGAGGAAGCACGTGATAGATCTCCTCGTCCACTTTCCACACTAATGTGTCTTTGCTCCACTCAAGGATGTAATCGTGAAATTCACTAACATCATTGACCTTTATGCTGTCGATTTTTTGTGTGCCAATGGTATGGTTAAATTTTTCTGTGTGGATGGTACCATATATTGCCCCAGGGTTCCATCCCACATGCTCCATGATGTCAATCTCCCCGTCTTCGGGCCAATTGAGTCGCTCGACAGCGGGTAACATCCAAATGGCAGGCCAGGTACCGCGACTTGCAGGCAAGGATGCCCTGACCACAATCTTGCCAGTCTGCCATTCCCCTTTGCTCTGGGTGGTGATTCTAGCCGAACTGAAAATGCTATCAGTTTTATGAGCCTCAATGATCAGCTTACCTTCTTCCAGGCGAACGTTTCTTGTGTCATTCGTATAAACTTGCTGCTCATTATTGCCCCAGCCGCATAAATCAGGGCAACCATTTCCAAGCTGGAAGTTCCATTTATCTTCGTCAGGGAGGCCGGTACCCTCAAATTCATCGGACCACACCAATGTATACTCCTTATCATTATCGACAGGTGCCTGGCAAGCTATAGCCGCCAGGGCTATGAAAACAAAGCCGAATCTCATCAATTACGGCTGTTGGTATACGCGGACATAATCCACCAACATTGACTGAGGGAAAACGGTTTGTCCGGATGGACTACCAGGCCAGTTACCGCCGACAGCCACATTGAAAATGAAGAAAAATTCATTATCAAACTCGCTTAATCCGACAGGTGAAATATCAATCACATGATACTGCACATTGTCCAGTAACCAAATGATCTCCTGTTCATTCCAGATAATAGAGTATACATGCCAATTGTCAGCCAAAATACCGCTACTTTTTGTTTTCGACCCACCATAGTTGGCGTACTGTCCATTGTTATCCCAGTGTACGGTACCATGCACCGTATTATCATTTCCATCACCCCCGATCATTTCCATGATATCGATCTCTCCGCATGCCGGCCAGCTAACGTCATCGATATTTTCACCCAGCATCCACAAGGCAGGCCACATGCCTTGCCCTTTAGGCATGATGGCTCGTATGTCGATTCGTCCATACTGGAATTCCTGTTTATCTTTGGTAATCAAGCGGGAGGAGGTGTATTGCCGTCCGCCGAAGCTTTCTTTTTTAGCTGTAATCTTTAGGTATCCGTCGGAGACAGACGTATTCTCCGCCCGGTAATATTCCAGTTCATTATTTCCCCAGCCACATAAATTCGGACATCCATCCCCAATTTCATATGTCCAGTCGGGACCTAGTTCTGTTCCGTTAAATTCATCACTCCATACCAGGGTATAGCCGTCATAACTTGTAGGCGCATCGTAGCCAAATTCAGTCGGGTCCCTTAATGCTACTGAAATGGGCTCCGTGGCGGACACAAATATCGTTTCACTTGCATGGGCCGTAACCGTCAACTCATAGTCTCCTTCCTGCTGGTAGGAGTAAGTTACCAGGCCACTCGTATTTTCCACAATGTCCGAACCGTCGCCAAAATCGAACCGATAGAACTTCGCATTGTTTGCCGTTGCAGTAACATTCAGAATATTTTGGTTTACTCCAGCCAGGTTGTACGACACCTGCAGATTGGTAGGGGCAAGCACATCACCGCCATCATCGCTTCCGCAGCCATTCAGTATAAGAAGGCCAGCAAGGGCAAAGGGTAAACTTAAAATTTTGAGAGTCATTTTCATGATAATTATTTCGGATGGATCAATAATGAACTTCTAATATACGCTACCATTTTCTGATTTATCAAAAGAATTAAGCATTTCTTCTTTAACCAGTTAACAATAATTCAACCCTGAATCCCTACTTAATTAGCCAATACAAGGGAAAAGGACCTTGCGGATTTAAATTCTATTCGGGAAATAATACGGAGTTCATTTAATTAAGTATAGCATACTCCCATCTGATTTGGTATGCACGAAGCCCGTTATTCTCCGAAAAACCAACATATCGTTTTGGTCTTGGATTATTTCCACGTTTCAAACTGTGTAGATTATACAAAGTTTACCTGTGCGAATTGGCGGGATATCATAGGAAATGATATATTGTAAGAAAATTCCTTTTCTCATGAGCAATTCCCTGATCACTCTCACTTTCCTTACTTTATTGATTTACCAGCATAGTGCGGCACAATGGGTGGACGTAACAAAAGATGGATCTGCTGGCTGGGAACAAGTAGGGGGCGATGCTGTCTATGATATTTCGGATGGTGTAATAACCGGTAAGGCTGTACTGAATTCTCCCAACTCATTTCTAAAGACCAAGAAGGCATATGGCAATTTCATTCTGGAAATGGAGGTTTATATGAATACCATGATGAATTCCGGGATGCAAATTCGGTCCAATATTGATCCCGATTACCGGGATGGGGTTTTTCACGGCTATCAGGTGGAGCTCGATCCGACACCACGTGCTTTTTCCGGGGGTATATATGATGAACAACGTCGTGGCTGGCTTTACCCTTTAAGCCGGAATACCCATGCCCAATCGGCCTTGAAGTTGGGCACCTGGAATACGATTCGCATCGAGGCTATAGGTACATCAATCAATACATGGATCAACGGCGTACATTGTGCCCGTCTGGCGGATGACATGACCGCAAGTGGTTATATCGGATTGCAAGTACATAGCATTAGTCCGGAATCGGGCCTCGAAGGTGCGGAAGTGAAATGGCGCAATATCAGGATCATGGAGAATGACTTAGAGGATCATCTGATGGAAAAGGATCCGAATACGCCGGAAATTAGTTACCTGGTCAATGAAATCACGGAATGGGAACAACGAAACGGCTTTCGGCTGCTCTGGGATGGCAAAACATCCAATGGATGGCGTGGCGCCAAACGAGATGATTTTCCTACCTCCGGATGGAAAATGCAAAATGGTATTCTTACAATTATGGCCACCGATGGGGGAGAATCCACGGGGCCGGGCGATATTGTGACCCGGGAGAAGTTTTCAGACTTCGAACTTGAATTAGAATTTATGATCACCGAAGGGGCAAATAGCGGCATCAAGTATTTTGTTGACCCTGCACTTAATATAGGAACAGGTTCAGCCATAGGATGTGAATTTCAGATCCTGGATGATCGTGAACACCCTGACGCGAAAATGGGTGTTAACGGCAATCGCACAGTAGGATCTCTCTATGATTT
>CAYGOW010000448.1:0-3285 GCA_964351425.1 uncultured Roseivirgaceae bacterium | reverse complement strand
GAATGAATTGAATTAATACGTTTACCCGAGATTTATTTGCACGAATGAACAGCGTTTGTTTTTAAATACAAATGCTAACAACTGCAAAATCAGGTTCCTTTTATATCATCAATAAAAAGCCTTTATCATGTCGCATCGCATCGCTATCCTTTACGGTTCTGTCCGCCATCATCGCAAGGGAATTCGGGTTGTTCATTTTCTGGAAGAAACTTGCCGAAACAAGGGGTGGAAGGTGGATGTCATTGACCCACTGGAAACTCCTTTACCCATGCTTGATAAGATGTACAAGGAGTTTACCGAAAGTGAAGCCCCTCCTGCTATGGCACAAATGGCCAGGGTGCTGGAAAATGCAGATGGATTTCTGATTGTTACAGGAGAATATAATCATAGCATCCCTCCCGCCCTGAAAAATTTGCTAGACCATTTCCAAAAGGAATACCATTTCAAGCCATCCGCGATAGCCGCCTATTCAGCCGGTCATTTTGGCGGGGCGCGGGCGGCTATCCAGTTACGGATAATCCTGGGTGAATTGGGTACACCGAGTATACCTTCAATTTTATATTTTCCAACCATTACTAAAACGGTAGAAGAAAACGGAACCGTTTCAGATGAACGGATCATTAAATCGACCGGCAGATTCCTGAATGAATTCGATTGGTACCTGCATGCCCTTAAAACCGCCCGGACCCAAGGAACTCCATGAACGGTTTGGATGTGATGTTTAATTGGTGCTAAATTATGACGATTTAATTTACACCTTATGACCTTAGACAAGAAACGTTTCGAAGCCCTGGATGTCTTTCGGGGAATGACAATTGCCTTCATGATTATCGTAAATTCTCCCGGTGATTGGGGGAATACATTTTCATTACTGCTTCACGCCGATTGGCATGGGTTTACACCAACCGATCTGGTCTTCCCCAGTTTTCTTTTTGCAGTAGGTAATGCATTGGCTTTTGTTGCTAAACGCTGGGAAACAAGCGATTTTGGGCCGGTTTTCAAGAAAGTATTTACCCGATCCCTGATAATATTTTTCCTGGGCTACACCATGTATCTCTTCCCGTTTGTCGAGCGTACAGCCGATGGGTTTGAACTGGTTTCGCTTTCCGACTCAAGGATCCTCGGTGTACTTCAGCGGATCGCCCTGGCTTATTTCTTTTCGGCGATCATGATCTATTTTATCAAGCCAAAAGGCCTGGCCATCTGGTCTGTAATTCTCCTGCTTGGTTATTGGCTTATTCTTTATGTATTCGGTGATTATACGTTGGAGAATAATGCAATCCGATCGCTGGATCTATGGTTATTTGGCCCGGAACACCTCTATGGCGGTGATGGCATTCCGTTTGACCCGGAAGGACTCCTTAGTACTATCCCATCCATTGTGAATGTCCTGATCGGGTTCCTCCTTGGCATTTATGTTCGGGATGGCGTCGATTACAAAAAGTTATTCATGATCATGGCTACCGGCGTAGCCTTACTCGTAATAAGCTATCTGTGGGATTTTGTCTTTCCAGTGAATAAAAAGATCTGGACAAGTTCATTTGTTACCCTTACGACCGGACTTGATCTGGTAATATTGGGAATCCTGATTTACCTGCTGGATATTAAGGCACGACCGTTTAGCATGGGCTTCTTCAGGACCTTTGGAAAAAATCCGCTTTTCTCCTATCTCCTGTCAGAGTACATGGTGATACTTCTCTACTTCATTCAAATTGATGGCAAATCATTGTACAGCTCCATCTACCAGGGTGTGTACGAACCCATTGGTGATAAGATTGGCTCCTTATTATTTGCTTTGTCCATCATGTTTGTCGTCTGGGTCGCAACGAAATGGCTGGATAAGCGGGGGATCATTATTAAGGTCTGATTTTACTCAAGTGCCGCATATACTTTGCTAAGAAATTCCCCGAGTTTGGAGGGGGAAAGCCAGCGGGTTACAATGACGAGATCATTCTCCTGGTCAACGACAATAAAGTTTCCCCCAAAGCCGGCAGCGTAGAACACATGAGGTGGAACTCCTTCGGTATCACCTGAGAGCAACCACCACATATACCCGTAGTTATTTCGGGCCGCCGATGGTTTGGTAGCCAAATCAATCCATTCAGGCCGAATGAGTTGCTGATTCTTCCATTTTCCATCCCGGGCAAACAGCAACCCGAATCGGGCATGATCATAGGAATTAATGAATACACCGCCGCCGGAATGTCCGCCCCCCGTGACGGACTGCATTTTCAATCCGTCGATAGTGACCCAGGCGTGATCATAGCCGTACCATCGCCATGTGGATGAAGCCCCAATCGGATCCATCACCTCTTCCCTGAGCACCTGAGGTAA
This sequence comes from uncultured Roseivirgaceae bacterium, assembly GCA_964351425.1. Taxonomy (GTDB): domain Bacteria; phylum Bacteroidota; class Bacteroidia; order Cytophagales; family Cyclobacteriaceae; genus JAUILA01. Next base: position 951 of record CAYGOW010000448.1, on the reverse strand, counting down.
AGGTTTTCTTAACACTTGCAGTAAGCTGTAAGCCAATAAGTTAACGCGTACGTCATTATATTCAAACACACTTCCCGGTGTATTTAGTTTTCGCAACTTCCAATCATCAAGTCCGCCTTCCGAAGGGGGTCGGTCAGCCCAATCGTACATACCAAATAATTGTCCCGACCAATCCGAAGACTGGGTAAGCAGGTGGTCCCAGGTTATTTGAGAATTGTGTGCACCATCGAAAGTCCCATCCCACACCCAATTTTTTACGGGAGCATTTAAATCTGTAATGAGTTGTTTTTGCCAGGCAATGCCCGCCACCGTGGATAAATAACTTTTTGTGACCGAAAAGGTCATATCCACCCTTTCCGGTGTGCCCCACGAACTGACAATATACCCATCTTTGATGATCAACCCGGAAGCCGAGCCCCTGTCGCGAACTGGTCCTTTTATCTCATGGAATGGTTCGGATGCAAAACCTTCCAGAATAGCAATACGAAGGTCGGTGGATCCTTCGTATTCATTCTCCAGGGCAAACTGTACAGCATCATTCAGTAAGGCTGACTTAAAGCCAAGATCTGCCCGCTCCTCCCATTCCAGGGCGGAAGGGTAATAGGACGACTGACTAAAACTGTAGGTGCTTAAAAAGCCAAGAAGAAGAATCAGGTATATTCTCATAATCAGGATTATTTACATGTTAAATTACATATAAAATCCTAATCCTTACTGGCGTCCAGGGTTAGTCTTTAACGATTGTAAATTCAACGCGACGGTTAAGTTTTCGCGTCTCCTCATTGGCGTTATCCGCAATGGGCTGTGAACCGCCATATCCCTTTCCTGTTATTCTCCGTGAACTGATCCCCTGGTTCACCAGATAGTCCTTGACAGATTCCACCCGGGCTTTTGATAAACGAACATTATGCTTCGGAACCCCGGTATTATCCGTATGACCTTCAAGCCTGA
>CAYGOW010000447.1:0-3292 GCA_964351425.1 uncultured Roseivirgaceae bacterium | reverse complement strand
TGGAAGAAGTGAGCCAGGTGGAAGGAGAGGATAAGGATAAAGTAAAAGAATTTAAGGAAGTGACGAATGAATTATTTGATTTTTCAAATAAGGTAGACTCCATGATAGAGAAGTTCACAAAATCAGATCAAACCTGGTTTTATAAACTATTGATGAAGCTATAAAAAATTTATCACAAACTTTCAATTTAAATTGGAAGTAATGAAAATAAGAGGTTTTATGAAAACGTTAAAAGAGCAGACCATTATTTACGATGATGATTGCCCGATGTGTGCGATGTACACAAATGCTTTTGTCAAAACACGCATGCTGGATGACAGCGGCCGAATTCGTTACAGCGTGGCACGTAAGGAGAAGCAATACAAAATAGACTGGGATCGTGCCAGGCATGAAATAGCCCTGGTGAACAGGAGGGATGGAAGGGTCACCTATGGCCTGGACAGTTTGCTGCAGATTCTTGGTAACCAATGGCCCTGGATGATTCGAATATTTCGATGGAAGCCGTTGTATACCGTGATGCATGGCCTCTACAAATTTATATCCTACAACCGTAAAGTGATAGCTCCATCCGCAAGATTCAGGTCGCCGGATGCCTGTACGCCAGATTATCATGGACCACTTCGATGGATGTATATATTCTTTGCATCTATTGTAACTATCTTATTATTAAGTAAATATACGGCTTCACTTGAAGTATTTTCACATGGTGGATCTTTAGGTAGAGAATGGTTTATATGCGGGGGACAATTGCTCTGGCAGGGCAGTATTGCACGACTGGCAAATCGTGACCGGTGGATGGATTATTTGGGCAATATGGTAACGGTCTCCCTTATTGGTGCGCTGTTGCTGCTTCCCGGCTTGTGGGTATTGCCGCTGTTTCAGGCTCCTCCAATTGCTTTTACGTTGTATTTCGGACTTGTTGTGATGTTCATGCTTATGGAGCACATCCGAAGGGTCGGACTTATAAAAGCTTGGTCAGGTTTAAGTATCACCTGGGTCGCATACAGAATCATTGTTTTACTCATTCTACTACTATTATGAAACGTATGGTAATTGCCGGTGGAACCGGTTTTCTTGGAACTATATTATCTAAAAAATTTCGCCCGGACTGGGAAGTGATCATTCTGACACGTGGGGATACGAGGTTTCGAAATGGGCATTTACATGTTCACTGGGATGGCCGGTCTCCCGGAGAATGGATGAAGTATGTTGACGGGGCCGAGGTGCTGATCAATCTGAATGGTAAATCAGTTGATTGCCGATATACGGACAAGAATCGCGCATTGATATATGCCACTCGTCTTGAGTCTACGCGGGTACTTGGAACGGCTGTACAAACCGCAACAAATCCTCCGGAGCTATGGATTAATGCTGCTTCGGCAACTATTTACCGCCATGCTGAAGATCGGGAAATGGATGAATATGCCGGTGAGATCGGTACAGGGTTTTCAGTGGATGTGTGTCAGCAATGGGAGAATGAGTTTAACAAGGCGGTGGTTCCTGACACCAGGAAAGTCACTATTCGAACGGGTATAGTTCTTGGGCGCAATGGCGGTCCGTTTATCCCACTTCGTCGAATGGCTACATTCGGGCTGGGAGGGAAGCAAGCTTCCGGTCGTCAATACGTAAGCTGGCTACATGAGGATGATTTCGCTGATATCATCGAATTCCTCATACGACACGAAGAGTGCAGCGGTCCGTTTAATGTAACTGCTCCTAACCCGATTCCTAATACATTATTTATGTCCGCGATGCAAGATGCAACGGGTGCCTTCATCGCATTACCGGCTCCGGAATGGTTACTAAAGATTGGGGCATTATTGATTGGAACAGAAACCGAGTTAATTTTGAAAAGCCGACGTGTTGTTCCAAAACGATTAACGGAGTCAGGTTTTACATTCCAATTTCCTTTTATTGCTCCAGCATTAAAAAACTTATGTAAGCGCAAAGATGATCAACCTGCATGGAATGTATTTAAGTTGAGGAATTCGGTTGGTTTGAGAGACTTAATCCCTTTTTAACCCTTCGTAAAAAGCCAATATGCAAAATCGTTGAAATTGCAGAAATAGTGCAAAAATAATGTGGTTCGTATCAATTAAACTGCAGAACTATAACCTCTTTATCCATCACGGTACCTATTAAAACTTTATCACCGAAGGGACAAGCTACTGAGGTAGCGGACACCAGGGCACCATCTTCGCTGTAGATTGTTTCCATGGAAAAATCGCCTGGATTATTGTATTGTATCCGAACTACCTCGGAAGGGGCTATTTCTGTTTTTCCCTGGGCATACGAGCTAAAACCAAGCAGGTTGGGATGGCCGGCAGAATAGAGAATGCCCTTCTCATCTAATTCTATGTTGTCTACGCCGGTACCGCAATCAATGTTTTCGATAAACCCAAGCTGCCCCGGTGATTGTTCATTGTACACCTTTATCAAGAAATCCCGCGGCGAGGCCACATAAAGCAGTTGTCGCTGACGATCATAATTAATCCCGTTAGCGTAAGCAATATCTTCAGCAGTTTGCTGGTAACTGTTACCATCAAAATACATTACATTGGAGAATGCAAAACCACCATAATCCTCCAGGAAGCGCATAAACCCATCCGGATGTCCGTGATCGTTGGTGAAGTAAAAGGCATCCGAACTGGTCAGTACGAGGTCATTCGGACTAATCATTGTTGGATCCTTGAGCGTTTTGTCATGCGTTAATGCACCATTTTTCCACGTGAACATTTCTATTGAATGTCCGTCCGTTGAATGGTTTATTGCGGCAATGCGGTAGGCATCATTCATTTTGTATAATGAAATGCCATGGGGGGAAAAATCATCGGGAAGAGACTCGGTAAGGAGAACCGGTGCCGGTTCATCAACGGTTAAGTCGACAAAATACAAACCGTTTACGAAGGCCTTGTCCGATTGGACTTGAGCCCGGTCTGTGGCCGAAATAATCAGGAAACTATCTGACCGGCTAATCGCTATATCTTCTGCGCCGTAGAGGGTGTAAGTATCAATAACCTTCCCGGCACTATAATTTTCTGTTGTGCTGAAGTAGCCCGTTGTACTGGTGATGTACAGCGCAGCACTGCCGATTATCAGTACGAGAACGGCAAGAATAGTAAGGAGCGTTCTCATGTTTATTTACCCGGAGAAAGTTTCACGATTCGGCCTGAAGATCCGATTTCTGGTGTATTTGCATCCACGATCATGACTAGGTCGCCACTTGGAAGCTGGGCGATGTCGTGAATACGTCCTGCCTTGTCAAGCACAATTTCAGTCAGATCATTTTCGG
>CAYGOW010000446.1:0-3302 GCA_964351425.1 uncultured Roseivirgaceae bacterium | reverse complement strand
GATTGGTACCGCCCCGATACCTACACTATGTATGCAAACATTACCATTTGTGAAAATCCTACGGGGCCGGAGGAGTCCTATGATCCACAAGAGCCCTTCGCACCGAAACGGGTCATTAAAGGAGGGTCCTATCTTTGCAGTGATCAATACTGCTCCAATTACAGGCCTAGTGCCCGAATGCCGGCCGAGATTTATACCGGGCAGGAACATGTTGGCTTTCGTTGTGTAAAAGATATAACCAAACCCTAAGTTATATGATTAGAATAGTATTATGTGTACTTATTTGCGGAGTAACCGCTTGTACACCGGTGCGAATCGTATCAACAGAAACTAATCCGGAAAGTGACTTTTCTATTTATCAGACCTATAATTTTTATACTGATGACGCCAGGTTAGCTTCCAATCCTAACCTGCGAGTATTAATGGATGCCATTTCGCGGGAAATGAATCAGCGTGGATTCACATTGGATGATTCGCCTGATTTGATGATAAATATTGCCGTTGATAAGGAGGAGAAAGTCCAGACGCGGGAAACGGATTTCCGGGATGCGCCCGTGTACATGGGTACACGGAATTACAGTTGGCAATCTGAAGAAATTGTAGTGCGTGAATACGAGGAAGGTACAGTTAAACTTGATCTGGTTGATACGGATCAGGGGGCTTTGGTTTGGCAGGGAATAGCTGCCGGAACCGTAGATGGGAACCAGGCTAAAATGAAGTCCCGAATTGACAAGGCGATTGATTTATTATTCCGTAATTTTCCAATAGAGGAAAAAAATGAGTGATATACCCAATATACCCATTCGACTGCTGGTGGCAGATGATCACCCTATGATACTTGATGGTCTCAAGACATCACTTTCACGGGAAGATACCATTGACATTGTGGCGCAAGCTCAGAATGGGGCGGAAGTGCTGGATTTGCTTGGTAAACATACGATAGATGTCATTCTCCTGGATATCAATATGCCGGGTATGAATGGGTTTGAGACATTGAATAAAATCGTGCCTGATTACCCTGATGTGAAGATTATCATACTGTCCATGTACGACAAACCTGAATTTATCCATTCGCTTGTTGAAAATGGCGCGAGTGGATACTTGTTAAAAAATACGGACAGGGAGGAGATGATTTACGCAATTCAAAAAGTAAATAATGGGAATATTTACTTTAGTGAAGATGTTAAGCGGATTCTGCGCAAAGAGGAAGTAGCAGCCAGTCACCATGAGAATCTTACGAAACGGGAGAAGGAAATACTTCGTCTGATTGCGCAGGAAAAGACCACCTCTGAAATTGCGGAAATGTTATTTATCAGCACACATACAGTAGATACCCATAGAAAAAATCTTCTCTCAAAATTAGGGGTAAAAAACGCTGCAGGATTAGTCAAATTCGCCATCGAATATGGGATAACCCGGGATTTTTAAATAGGATTACTACATGTCACTGCTTCTTTTTTACCTGTTTCTTGCTCTTATCGTATCGTTTCTTTGTTCAATCCTGGAAGCGGTCTTGCTTTCTATAACGCCTTCTTTTGTTGGGTCACTTAAGGCTGACGGAAAGATAAAGTTGAGTAACCAGTTAGCCGAACTTAAAAATGATATTGATAAGCCCCTGGCAGCTATTCTTTCATTCAATACCATTGCGCATACCGTAGGTGCCGCAGGTGTCGGAGCCCAAGCGGCTGTGGTGTTTGGGAATGATTTGCTGGTGGTGACGTCAATCGTGCTTACATTACTTATCCTGGTATTCTCCGAAATTATTCCAAAAACGATTGGTGCCAATTATTGGAGATCACTCACGGGTTTCACCGCCTCAACCTTAAAAGTTCTCATCATCCTGATGTACCCTTTGGTCATTCTGTCGCAATTGATCACCAAATTGCTATCAAATAAGTCAAAGACATCTTCCATAAGCAGGGCAGAGGTTTCGGCCATGGCAGATATAGGTCATAAGGAAGGCATATTCATGAAAGGGGAGTCCAAAATGCTCAAGAACATGATCATGTTCCGGAATATATGTGCAGAAGATATTATGACTCCGCGCACGGTCATGGTAATGGTCAAAGAGGATTTATCCGTAAATGCCTTGTATCAACACGATGAATTTACCCGTTTTTCGAGGTTTCCCGTATTCAGAAACAACCGGGATGACATTACAGGTTATGTTCATAAGCATGAAGTACTGACTGAGTTGGCAGAAGACCACCCTGATACACCGCTGAAGCAAATTAAAAGAAGTATCATGATGGTTTCTTCCAAAATAACCTTACCGGAGCTGCTGGATAAATTCCTTGAATCCAAGGAGCATATTGCACTGGCCACCGACCGATATGGCGGTGTTGCCGGACTTGTCACGCTGGAGGACATTATGGAAACGGTTATCGGAGAAGAAATAATGGATGAATACGATAGTGAGAAGGACATGCAGGCCTATGCACGCGAACGGTGGAAAGCAAGGGCCATAGACCTGGGCATCATTGAAAAAGGTGATATTGAAAATGACAAAATGCGTGAGAAAGTAATCAAGCTAGGCATTACCGGCGGACAACCTCCTACGGAGGATGATTCCCCGGAGGACAAGAAAAAGCAATGATGGGTGTAATCTGATTACAGGAGAAAGTAAATATTCAGAAAGGATAAGACCCACAAGAGAGACCATACAACCGTTCGGTACCAATTTACCCGAACCAACTTCCTTATTCTATCCAAATGTCCTTCTTTACGCCCGAGTTCATTGTGTATTGGAACCGCAGTAAAGAATGTTAAAAGCCATACGGAACTGACCAAAATGAGGCTGAGCCAGTTTGACCAGCTGCCCTGAACAAAGATTTGCATTCCCACCAATCCGGCTTGAAGAAACATGAGTGGGGCCACCACATAGGTAATAAGGACCATATACCGTTTGTGCCAGGCATCAAAAACAGCGAAGTCAATTTGGGCAAATCCCGGATAGATGATGAGTTGCACCATCCAGATGAGTACCAATAAACCAAAGTCTGTCATTACCCGGAGAATATCTAAAAGCATAATTGATGAATGATTGATACGACTAATGGGATGTTTTAGGGAAATCCAACTTGGAATATTTTTTGAAAAGAAAGTGTCATGACTTCTTACTTCTTTTCACCAGGCCATTAATCCACCGGCCGAAACCTGACCAAAAGATATTTTGCATAAATGTCCACATCCCGGAAGCCCAAGGTTTTACCCAACTGTCGATTCTTACTTTAATAATTGAACTACCTGATTCAGCGGGATCCACCCAAATTTGTAACCGGGACGGACGAATCCATCGAAAG
>CAYGOW010000445.1:0-3306 GCA_964351425.1 uncultured Roseivirgaceae bacterium | reverse complement strand
CGGATATTCTCATTACGCTGGAAACGGATAAAGGATGGGAAAAAGCGTTAATTCCACTAGAAAATAACTATTCCTACAGTCATAAGATTGCTTTGGATAATATGTACGGGATGCACTTATATTCCAAAGTACCGGTGAAGAACCTGGAAGAAAGGTATCTGATTCAAAAGGATGTACCTTCTATTCGCTGCCGGATTACATTGAACGACGGTACACCAATAACCTTGTACGCCGTTCATCCAAAACCACCGAGTCCGACCGAAAATAAATTCTCAACGAAACGGGATGGGGAATTGTATAAGATCGCGATGGAACTGGAGAATGATAACAGTCCTGTTATTGTCGCGGGAGACCTGAACGATGTTGCCTGGTCACATAGCACCCGGTTATTTCAACGGATTAGTGGCCTCCTTGATCCGCGCAAAGGGCGGGGATTTTTTAACACCTACAATGCGAATATTCCCGTTTTCAGATGGCCCCTCGACCATATTTTTCATTCTGACCATTTTCAGGTAGTACAAATGGAAAAGCTTCCGAATATCGGCTCCGACCACTTCCCGATTGGAATAACGCTCTGTTATTCAAACCAGACAGCTAACGATGAAGTAGCGAATGCTGATCAGGAAGACTACAAGGAAGCGGCCAATAAAATTGTGGAAGCTGAGTAAAAACCTCCCAACAAAGTGTAGAAATATTTCTACAATGAAACAAATAATTCGATTGCGCTTTCAAAATGAATAGTTATTTTCTGGTACAGTTTTTTCATACCAGATAGGCATATGTGGGTGATTAAGCTCGTACTGTTTCTGATTATTGTCTTTATCCTGATGTTATGGCTTGTCATTAATCTGGCCCGGTTAGTATTTAATGAGGTTGATTTAACTTCCTACCATCAGGCTAAAGCGGTAAACGATAATAGAAGATAACAATCCATGGAAAATCCAGTGTCTGTTTTGGTGGTAGATGATGAGGTGGAGATTTGTCTGCTTCTGTCCGGTATGTTGAAAAACAAGGGAATGCAGGTAAGCTGTGCACACTCATTGGAGGAAGCCAGAGGATTTCTAAAACGCGACCAATTTGACTTATTATTTCTGGACCTGAATCTACCGGATGGTTTGGGATTTCATCTCCTTGATGATGCGGTTAGCGATCAAGGCAGAATCAAGTTCGTTATTATCAGTGCCTATGACGGCAATAGTGAGCGAAAGCGTGCAGAGTCAATAGGAGTGAGCTATTTTCTGCCCAAACCCTTTAATAGGAAAATGGTAACCGACGTACTCCAACGCATTGATATTCCTATTGATTAAATATTGTTTTAAATTTAAGTAAACGGAAACCCTGAATGAAAAGAATCTTAATCATTGATGATGACAATGATATTTGTCTCCTTTTAGCCAAGTTTTTGAAGAAAAAAGGATTTGAAGCCTCGTATGAGAATACGGGTGAAGAAGGTATCAAAGCATTAAAGCAGGAGAAAACGGATTTGGTTCTTTGTGATTATCGTTTACCAAGTGAGAATGGACTTGATATTCTCCAAAAGATTAAGATCGTTAGTCCGGAAACTGCGGTGATCATGATCACCGGCTATTCAGATGTTCGTGTAGCTGTGCAGACACTGAAGCATGGTGCTTATGACTACGTCACGAAACCCCTGTATCCGGACGAAATTCTGGTGACCATTCAGGACGCCCTGGCTGCCCAGAAGCAACGCAACGAGCAAAGCACGGCGCCTTCCAAGAAGAAAAGTAAGGGAGGCGATTATAAGAAAAAATTCATACCAGGTAAAAGCAATCAATCTGAAATTATCCAGAAACATATTGAATTAATTGCTCCTACCGATATGTCAGTAATAATCACCGGTGAGACGGGTACCGGTAAGGAGTTTGTGGCCAATGAAATCCATCACAAGAGCAAAAGAAAGGATTATCCCTTCGTAGCAATTGACTGTGGCGCCCTGCCCAAAGAGTTGGCAGGGTCCGAACTATTTGGCCATATGAAAGGGGCGTTTACCGGAGCTCTTGCGGAAAAAAAAGGAAGTTTTGAACTGGCTAATGGCGGGACACTATTCCTGGATGAAATCGGCAACCTTACCTATGAAAATCAAATCAAATTGTTGAGAGTTCTTCAGGAGCGTAAGATAAAACGCATTGGAGGCGTTCAGGACATCCCTATTGATGTTCGGGTTATAACGGCGACAAATGAAGACCTGAAGGAAGCGGTACGTGCCGGTAAGTTTCGGGAAGATATATACCATCGCCTGAACGAATTTAAAATCGAACTCAGCCCTTTGCGCGAGCGAAAGTCAGACATCATGGAATTTGCCAATCATTTTCTTTCTTTAGCTAACGAGCAGTTAGACAAAGATGTTAAAGGATTTGAGGAAGAGGTCATTGAAAAATTCAAGGCCTATTACTGGCATGGCAATCTGCGCGAGTTGCAAAATGTTGTAAAACGGGCTGTTCTGTTATGTCAGAAGGAGGAGATCCATTTAGAGTGTCTGCCCGGAGAAATTATATCGCCTGAATTTATTCCTTCGGATATTGGGAACGGACGCCGGGAGGGTCAGGATATAACCAATCTGAAATCAGTTTCTGAAAATGCGGAGCGAAATGCAATCATAAGTGTCCTTGAGAAAACGGGGTATAATAAGACCAAAGCAGCCGAAGTTTTAAAGATTGACCGGAAAACGTTGTACAATAAATTAAAAGCCTACGAAATAAATATCTAGCCTTTCGTAATCTTCCCAATTCACCATGAGATTCTATAAAGTACTGTTTTCGGCCATTATGTTGATCATGGTCATCATATCTTTCGTGACCTATTTTAGTTACCGGCAGTTAAGTGATGAATACTTGTTATTGGCTGAATCTGATCAGGTGAAAACAGGTCTCGAAGACATTATGTACCGGATGGGAGAAATCGAAACGAATGTGCATAGTTATTTTATCACCGGAGACAAGTCGTATCTCAGCACACTTGGAGATACCCGAAGTGCCATGGAGCGCCAGTTTGATAAACTCGATCAAAACATTCTCAAAGACAATATCCTGGTACAATATGATTCGTTGAAAACAGCAGTCCGACTCCACCTGAATACAATGGATACACTTGCACTTCAGTACCAGGAAGGAGCTGATTTGAATCAAGAGCAACAGGCAGCGTTGAAAAGTGCGGGAGAGAGAATCAAGCAGATCAGGGCGCTAAATCAATCCATGCTCAGTGGGTTAAGGCCACAAGGATCGAATAGATTTCTAACCTCCCGAACATTTACTCCGCTCTTTATCATTATTGGATTCTTAATTGCCA
>CAYGOW010000444.1:0-3319 GCA_964351425.1 uncultured Roseivirgaceae bacterium | reverse complement strand
AGTGTAATGCCTTCCACCGATGAAAACAAACGACTCAGGTAACTGAAGTCTTTTATTAATTGATCTGACAGGTAATGGGAAAAGGAAACATCAGTCGGTCCCTCCATCTTACGGAGGCGATCAATCACCAGCTGCTTGATATCATTCACCAGAGCTGCTTTTGGGTCGTCGAGCAATTCAAAGCCGGCTTGTTTCAGGTCTTCGCCAAATTTTTTACGCATTGCTTCATTCAACGCTGATTTCAACTCGACCCGCCCGAGGCTGAGATGTGTAAAGGGAATATCATTCCTCGTAAGGAGTTCATCCACCGCTTCGATACAGCGGGGACAGACCATGTTTTTTATGATGAGTACCTCATTTGCCATTGGTAGTAGTATACGGGAATCAGGCAGCAGGGTTAATTATCCAGCCACGACTTAAAGTCGGATGCTTTTTCCGCGCTGATAATTATTTGTTCGCCCGTTTCATGCGATAATTTAACCAACAATTTTCCCTTATGGTATTTGTGTACAGATTCAATTGCTGGATAATGAATGATGTACTGTCGGTTGGCCCGATAGAATCGTGACGGATTGAGTTGCCTGGACAGGTCATCCAGGGGTTGGTCCATCAGGTAGGTCTTGCCTGCATTGGTAAGTAAATGAACTACACCATGCCGCACCTGGAAACATATGATGTCCTGTGTTTCTACCGAAATAAGCAGATCATTTTTCTTGACAAGAATTCGTGTCTTGTAATTACTTTCTTCGGGTTTAAGGTTTCGGATGAGATCATGCAGCCGGTTGGCATTCTCCGAGCCAAATATCTGTTGCATTGATCGGTATTTACGCAGGCTACTGGCCAGTTCCTCCTTTTTTATAGGCTTGAGCAAATAATCGACACTATTAACCTTGAAGGCCCGTAACATGTATTCATCAAATGCGGTGGTGAAAATTACCGGTTTAGGGATGTTCACCTGATCAAAAATTTCAAAGCTAAGTCCGTCGCTCAATTGGATATCCATGAAAATCAGATCGGGAAGTGTTTGACTGGATAACCATTGCACTGATTCTTCTACACTGTCCAGGACATCCACGATTTCTATGCCGTCCTCCAGTTCTTCCAGGCATTTCTGTAAACGCCGGAAAGCGGGTGCTTCATCTTCTATGATTAGTACATTCATATTTCCTGAGGAATCGATCCCCTGGTCACCTGGAGTAAGGGGAGGGATACGGAATAATAACCATCCGAATCATCGATTGTAACCATTCGGTTGGTCAAATATTCGTATCGCTGGATGATATTGTTCAACCCGGTACGGGTAGATTTTGCCAGGACTTTTTTCTTCTGCAGGTTATTTTGCACCACAATGGTATCGTCATCGGTTGTGTAAATCTGGACATGCAGGGGATATTGCCTGGAGACCACATTATGCTTCACGCTGTTTTCGAAAAGAATTTGCAGCGATAATGGCGGTATATGAAAATGCTCATGGTGCTCACAAACATTTATCTCAATATGCAAGGTTTCCGGATACCTCATTTTCTGGAGAAACGCGTAAGAATTGACAAATTCCAGCTCCTCTTTTAAGGAGACAAGTTCCTTTTCTTTATTCTGGAGAATATATCGATAGACGTCAGACATATTTTCGGTGAACTTAGCTGCCATGGCAGGGTCTTCTCCGATCAGGGTTGTGAGCGCATTAAGACTATTGAAGAGGAAGTGCGGGCTCATTTGGTTTTGTAATACCTCAAACTGGGCCCTTAACTGTTGATTTTTCAATGCCTCATTGACCTGGATGGTATGCCGCCACTGCTCAAAGAAATAGGCATTCTCATAAAAACTACCCACCACCAGCGTGATGGTCAGCGTGATGGGTGTATATTCAAAAAATTCGACTGGATTGGTCCAGGCGAGTGACAGCGATTTGCCATTGAGAAGCAGACAAAAGACAAAATCCCCGCTCAGCAGGAAAACCAGCAGGGTCAATACCGTTAATGTCAGTCGCTTTGGCGTTTGCCGAATCAGTGGAAATTTCCGGCGGTAAAACATAAAGAGCAGAAACGCCCCATTCCAGAAAAAGGCGGTAATTATGAATGAAACCCCATATTTCTCGAGAAATGTGCCTGGCTGTTCATCTTTAATAACAAGTACGAGCAATAGAGCAACGAGGGTAATTCCCGTCCATCGATAATGTACTTCTTTCCACTTCATACCTGTAAAATAATCAAAACTTCTTTTCATCGCGAACCTTCGTCAGGATGAAACAGGAAAATGGCGGAGTGAAATGGCAAAAATCCCTGGTGAAGCCGTAGGCCCCTCTTATCCGGATTGAAGCATCTGATTTCTGGCTTCAGCTACTTTAGTCTGTTGTCTCTCATTTTCCGGATGCTACTTGCTTCAAAAAACAGTCACACACATGAAAATTTTAGCAACATCTCTATTTGTTTTACTAATAACCACTGCCTGGTCACAAACCCAAACGGTCAAAGGAACTGTCAGGGATGAAACCAGTGAAGCAGCATTGTTTGGTGCCACGGTTATGGTGGCAGGTACTGATCCGGTTTTGGGGGCAGTCACAGATTCTACAGGAAGGTTTGAAATAAAAAATGTGCCGATAGGCCGTCAGACACTGATGATACAGTATATCGGGTATGCACCTGTAACAGTACCCAATGTGCTCGTTACCGCCGGGAAAGAAGTAATCCTCAAGCTGGCCATGGTAGAGTCTGTGGAAAAGCTCCAGGAGGTGGTAATCCGCGAGGAAGGAGGGATGGTGACCAATGAACTGGCGAAGGTATCGTCCCGTTCTTTTGATACCGAGCAGGTCTTAAGATATTCCGGAGGCCGCAATGACGTGGCCCGACTCGCGGCTTCGTTTGCCGGCGTCAGTACCCCTGATGACTCCCGCAACGATATCGTTGTCAGGGGTAATTCTCCGGTTGGATTATTATGGCAACTTGAGGGTGTGCCCATCGCCAATACCAACCATTTTGCCACATTGGGTACTACCGGCGGACCGGTCAATGCCTTGAATACTAATTTGCTGGAGCGATCGGATTTTATAACCGGTGCCTTTCCGGCGGAGTACGGCAATGCCAATGCTGCTGTTTTTGATGTTCGTTTGCGTAATGGCAATCCGGATACCTGGGAATTTACCGGGCAAATCAGTGCCTTTACCGGCATGGAAGCCATGGCGGAGGGACCGATCAATCGGAAACATAACGGTTCCTTTGTCGGGTCTTATCGGTACGGTATTGCGAGCCTGGCGGCAACCGGTACGAGCAGTACACCCTACTACCAGGACTTTTCGTTTAAAGCGAATCTCGGAGAATATTCG
>CAYGOW010000443.1:0-3323 GCA_964351425.1 uncultured Roseivirgaceae bacterium | reverse complement strand
GGACAGTTTGCTTCTGGCGCAAAGAGTACTGCGATGTTTGTGCTCTTCTACCTTCTCCCTTTTCGGCGTCCTTTATTTTTATTTCCCTGTTTGCCGCTTCGCTTTCCACTCTCCCGGTCATTGCGCTCCTTCTTCTCATGAAAAGCCCCTTTAAAGGTCGGATCTTCCCGTCTCTTGAAGGCATCAATCGCCCGGGCGATCTGCTGCCGTTCTTCCTTGGGTGTATCGGATACAGGCACGGCAGCCGGCAGCTTCTTCAGGGGAATCGTTTCCCGGATCAACGCTTCAATCTTTGGAATATGCAACATCTCGCTCTCATCCGCGAAGGTTATGGCGGTGCCCTCCTGTTCGGCGCGGCCTGTCCGCCCGATCCGGTGCACATAATCCTCATACACCACCGGCACCTCGAAATTAATCACATGCGAGACCTGGGTCACATCGATCCCCCGTGCGGTGACGTCGGTTGAAACGAGTATGCGCAATTCGCCGGCCTTGAACTGGTTCATGGCATTAATCCGGGAGTTCTGCCCTTTATTCGAATGAATCACCCGGATCGGCCCATAGCCTTTTCGCTCCAGGTATTTGTACACATTGTCGGCCACTTTCTTGGTTCGGGCAAATAAAAGTACCCGGCTGAATGACTCATCCTGAAGCAGGTATTCCACAAACGCAATCTTGGTACGCAGGTTGGGCACAGGATACAACTCCTGGGTAATGGTAGCGGCCGCGGTAGCCTGGGGAGCGGCCTCAGCGATTTCAGGAAACTCCAGGAATTCTTCCGACAGCTTCATCACCTTCTCCGCCATAGTTGCGCTGAACAACAGGTTTTGCCGTTTGGTAGGAATGACTTCCAGGATTTTCCGGATTTGGGGCATAAATCCCATGTCCATCATTTTATCCGCCTCATCCAGCACCAGGGTTTTGATCTGTTTGGTCACCAATTCTCCCTTCAGATAAATGTCCATGAATCGTCCCGGGGTAGCGATTATAATATCAACACCTTTATGTATATCCTCCACTTGTGTTTTCATGCCTATTCCCCCGTACAGCGAAACGGCACGCAAATCGGTATTCGCCGCCAGTGCCTGAAAGGTCTCTTCTATCTGGAGAATAAGTTCGCGCGTAGGCGCCAGGATCAGCGCCCTGGGGTCATTTCCCTGCGCGTATTTGGTCTTCATAAGCAGCGGGAGAATGAATGCTGCGGTCTTGCCGGTGCCGGTCGGGGCGATGCCCATGACATCATGACCGGCCAGTGCCAGGGGAATGGCCTTTTCCTGGATGGGTGTAGGTTTGCCATATCCCGCTTCGTCGATAGCCCGGAAAAGCTGGGGATTTAGTTTAAACTGGTGAAAATCATGATTATTTTCTGTCATAGGTCCTTGGGAGCTGGTTCGGAATAACCGAACTTTGAAATATGGGCAAAATACTACTTACCAACGCAAAGATAGTCAATGAAGGGCGATCCTTCGCATCGGATATCCTGATTGACGGCCAGCGCATCGCAAAGATCGACGCACAGATCTCCGCAGACCAGGCGGATGAAGTCCTTGATGTAGCAGGGAAACTGATCATTCCGGGTGCCATTGATGATCAGGTTCACTTCCGGGAACCGGGCCTGACGCATAAGGCAGAATTATTTACCGAATCCCGGGCAGCCGTAGCAGGCGGAGTGACATCGTTTATGGAGATGCCCAATACGGTCCCCAATACCCTCACCCAGGAATTGCTGGCTGCGAAGTATCAGCTGGCCAGTGACAAGTCACTGGCGAATTACAGTTTTTTCATGGGTGCGTCCAACGACAACATTGAGGAAGTCCTGAAAACAGATCCGGAGAATGTGTGTGGTGTAAAAATCTTCATGGGCTCCAGTACGGGGAATATGCTGGTGGACAATGAGGTGGTGTTAAACGAATTATTCTCCAGGGTAGAGATGCTGATCGCGACCCATTGCGAGGACGAAGATACCATCCGCGAGAATATGCGGAAGGCGCGGGAGAAATACGGGGATGATGTCCCGATCGAGATGCACCCGATCATTCGCAGTGCAGAGGCATGTTACAAGTCATCGTCCTTTGCGGTTGAATTGGCCAAAAAGCACGGGACGCGCCTGCACATCCTTCACATCAGTACGGGAAAGGAAACCCATTTATTTTCGAACGAACTTCCCTTGAAAGATAAGAAAATCACGTCGGAGGCTTGTATTCATCATTTATGGTTCAGCGATGCCGATTACAAGAATAAAGGAACATTGATTAAATGGAACCCTGCGGTTAAAACCGCGGCCGACAGGGACGAGATTCTGAAAGCCGTTCTGGACGACCGGATTGACGTGATTGCCACCGACCATGCGCCACATACGCTGGATGAGAAACAGCGAAGCTATTTCCAGGCTCCTTCAGGCGGACCGCTGGTCCAGCATTCGATTGTGGCCATGATGGAACTACATCACCAGGGCAAGATTTCGGTTGAACGAATGGTCGAGAAAATGGCCCACAATCCGGCGATATTATTCCGGATCAAAGAGCGCGGCTACATTCGGGAGGGGTACTTTGCCGATTTGGTCGTTGTGAATCCTGATTCGCCCTGGACAGTTTCCCGGGAGAATTTGTTATATAAGTGTGGATGGTCGCCCTTTGAAGGCCAGAAATTCCGGAGTCGGGTCGAACAAACCTTTGTCTCAGGACATTGGGCTTGGAAGAATGGCAAGATAAATGAAGGCAGATCGGGGATGCGGTTGGGTTTTGAAAAGAGATAGAAATAAGTGATCGCAAGTATTTGTTAATTCGATACGACTCCCTAAATTTGCACTCCATTAGTAAATGGTGGTTGTAGTTCAGTTGGTTAGAACGCCTGATTGTGGTTCAGGAGGTCGCCGGTTCGAGTCCGGTCTTCCACCCGATGAAAGCCTTGCATATGAAATGTGAGGCTTTTTTTATGAGAACAAGACCGGACGAGAAGTTTATCCGCCGCAGGCGGAAGTCCGGTCTTCCACCCTCCGCCCGCCGTAGCCTTGGCGCAGGCGGGCCTTCCGCCCGCCGAAGCTTTCTCTGACCTCCGTAGCCTATGCGAAGGAGGTAGCGAAGGAGGGCTATAAAAAACGAAAGCTTTGTCATACGACAGAGCTTTTTTTTATGCTTCATCCTCAGTCATCATCAGACCGGACGAGAAGGAGGAGCATCCGCTGATTTAACAGCTATTCATGAAGGAATTAATGTGATTTCTTTGTACCTTATCAAAGACTAACCCCGCCATCATGATACGATTACTTGTCCTTATGTTTACCCTGCTCTTGGTCATCCCCGCCTTTGGGCAGTCCTACCAGG
>CAYGOW010000442.1:0-3333 GCA_964351425.1 uncultured Roseivirgaceae bacterium | reverse complement strand
CAATCGATGGATCAAACCTTCCATCGTGGTAATGGGTGAAAGCAATTATTCAGATGCTCATCTATTTCCGGTGGCCTACAAAATGAAGGGGGTCGGGCAGACCCTGGGTATGCCGGTCCCCGGTACAGGAACATTTGTTTGGTGGGAAACACAAATTGATCCTACCCTCTATTTTGGCATTCCCATGGGGGGCTGGCGACCTGTGGGAAAAGACTATTTTCTTGAGAATAATCAAATGGAACCAGATATCCGGGTTCAAAATGAACCAAAAGCCATGTCAGAAGGTCGTGATCAGCAACTGGAAGAGGCGGTACGAGTATTAATGCAAGAATAAAAAAAGGCAGGGAATAGCTCCCTGCCTCACAGTTTACTTTTGGATTTAAGGCTTAAAGTGCCTCCAGATACTTCATGGCAGACGAGCCAAGGTTTTCCGAAACAATTCTCTTGTATTCAACCGTATTCAAAAATTCCTGCTCCATAAAATCAGTCAATAGCGCCGACCAGTCATTACTTTTCGGCATGATAATACCGAATTGCTCTGTGGTTTCATCTCCTCCAGGATGACGTTTCACTGGTTTCTTGGCTTGAACTGCAGATAAATAATAGGTAAAATCAAGATCGGTAAATTTCCTGGGATCCTTCGAAACAATATCCAGCGCCTCACTGAATGACTTCACATATTGAATCTGCAAGTCGGGAAGGTAAAGCTTCTTCAGCTCCAGTACCTTTTGTTCGTTGGTTGAATTCTTCACCGTGACAGCGGTCATCCCTTTAAACGTTGTGGCAAATCCCTCTGATTTACCTACTGTTGGTACCGAATTATGGGTAATGATCATACCGATGTTGGTAATGTAGGCCGGGCTAAAATTAAACGATCGCTTCCGCTCATTGGTTATCGTCGTATTACTCAGGCCAAACACGCCACCTTTGGAGGTCTGAACATCTTTTAGAAATTGCGTGAAATTATTGGGATCATTGGCGGCATACTTTACCGTGACATCAATATTGGTTTTTGCTTCCACGTATTCTTCAAAACGCTTCATCAGATCCACCGTAATGCCGGTCATTTGTCCGCTTTTCTTCGACGCAAAACCCGGGGCTTCGGCGTAAGTCAATACCCATGTTGCAGAACCTTTGCTCTTTGCACTTGCATATGAATCTCCACTTAGCTGGCTGAAGGCCGGCAGGACCATCACGCCCATCCAAAGAACACAAAATAATCTTTTCATTGTAGTAGCATTTAAATTTCTCCTTAAAGAAATCATCTGGCCACTACAATCCGCCTACATTGTAAGGTTATAGTTATTTTAGTTCCTTTTTCAGGAACTGGCTTGTGTATCCTCGTCCGCTCGCTGCCACTTTTTCCGGAGTCCCCTGGGCCACGATCTCACCGCCTTCTCTGCCGCCTTCAGGACCTAAATCAATAATATAGTCTGCTACCTTGATCACGTCCATGTTGTGCTCGATGATCAATACCGAATTCCCTTTATCAACCAGTTTTTGCAATACATTCATCAAATGCTGGATATCCTGAAAATGGAGTCCCGTAGTAGGCTCATCCAGTATATACATCGTCTTTCCTGTATCCCGCTTCGACAATTCGGTTGATAGTTTCACGCGCTGGGCTTCTCCACCTGACAGTGTGGTCGCATGTTGTCCCAGGGAAATATACCCTAGTCCAACCTGGTTCAAGGTTTTAACGCGCCGGAGAATTTTTGGCTGGTTTTCAAAAAATTCCACCGCTTCTTCGACGGTCATCTCCAGCACATCTGATATCGATTTACCTTTGAACCGGACCTCCAGCGTTTCACGATTGTACCGTTTTCCTTTGCAGGTTTCACAGGGCACATACACATCCGGGAGGAAGTCCATTTCAATCAATCGCAACCCAGCGCCCTCACAGGTTTCACACCGACCCCCTTTGACATTAAAGGAGAATCGACCGGGCTTATATCCCCGGATCTTGGACTCCGGCAGTTGAGCAAACAAGGCGCGGATATCAGTAAACACACCGGTGTAGGTAGCAGGACTTGATCGCGGGGTTCTCCCGATGGGAGTCTGATCCACTTCAATCACCTTGTCCAGGTGTTTTAGTCCTTTTATTTCCTCAAAGGCAAGCGGCTCCCTGCGAGAGCGGTAAAAATGCCTGTTAAGAATGGGAAACATGGTCTCATGGATGAGCGTAGACTTACCACTTCCAGACACCCCGGTAATAAGCGTCAGTGTTCCCAATGGTATCCTGAGGTCCACATTTTTCAGGTTATGGCCACTGGCACCCAGTAATTCAAGTTTCTTTCCATTGCCTTTCCGTCGTTCGGCAGGAATGGCTATTTCTTTATCTCCGGTCAGATAATCAACGGTTGTTCCTCCCTTGGCCATGAATTCTTCCGGTGTACCATGGGCCACGATGTGTCCACCATGACGACCTGCACCCGGACCGATATCGATAATGTAATCCGACTCCATCATCATGTCACGGTCATGCTCTACCACAATGACAGAATTGCCCAGATCGCGTAAGTCTTTCAGGGCCTTAATCAGTTTCACGTTGTCCCGCTGATGCAAGCCAATGCTTGGCTCATCCAGGATGTATAGAACACCCACGAGTTGAGTTCCGATCTGTGTTGCCAGTCGAATCCGCTGCGCTTCACCGCCGGATAAACTTCGTAACGGCCGGTTCAGGTGGAGGTAATTCAGTCCCACATCAAGCAGGAAACCAATACGCTTCCGCAATTCCTTCAGCACCTCGCCGGCAATCTTGTCCGTTAACCTTGATTCCAATCCCTCAAACCATGCTGACAAGGCATTGATGTCCATTTCAGCCAGTTCAGCAATATTCTTTTGATCAATCAGAAAATGCAACGACTCCTTTTTGAGGCGGGCCCCGTTACACTCCGGACACGTCTGTGTAATGGTAAATTCATCCACCCACTTCTTTATCTTTTCTGATCCGGATTCTTTCTGCTTCTCCAGAAAATTAATGATCCCCTCAAATTTTGTATTCCAGTCCGTACCGGGATATTTTTTGGAGGTAACAGCCACTGGCACCTTGGCGCCATGAAGAAGAACATCAATTACTTCTTGTGGAATATCCTCGATAGGCGTAGAGATATCCAGCTCATAGCGTTTTAAAATCGCCTGGATTTTTTTAAAAATCCATATATCTCTGTAATCCCCCAGCGGGAGAATCCCTCCTTGTGAAATACTTTTGGTTTTATCCGGGATTATGCTATCCTCGGTTATCTCATCTGTTTTCCCCAGGCCATTGCAAACCGGACAGGCACCGTAGGGGGAGTTAAAGGAAAAGGTGTTGGGTGCTGGTTCATCGTAGGA
>CAYGOW010000441.1:1938-3357 GCA_964351425.1 uncultured Roseivirgaceae bacterium | reverse complement strand
ATACAGGAATTCTTCATTAAATGAATCAATCACCAGCATGATCTTATCCCCTTTGGCATCATAATAGAAATCAAAAAATCCTTCCATCTTTTGCATGCCTGACGTCTTGCCTGCTATTCCAGAGGGTAATGTCGGGGTAGATCCCCCTTTATCTTTTTTCTGGGCATAGAGGCCAAGAACACTGAATAGTAATAATAGAAGCAAAAGGTTTTTCATAGGAAGTAGGGTTTAATCGAGCAATGGTTAAAGCTAGATAAATCCGCCTGCGGATACAACCTGCTTTAATTCATACGTGAATTATTATATATTACTTGTGACTATATGTATGTGAACGGTTATATGAACAAGACCTTTGCTATTACCCCTTTGAGTAAAAACGGACATATGACCGAAGATGAGATCAGGGAAGAAAACAAACTGATCGCCGCCTCCCAAGAGGACCCCGGCAAGTTTTCCGAGGTCTATGACCGTTATTTTGAAGGGATCTTTCATTTTATTTATCGCCGTACCGACGACGAGGCCATTGCCTCCGACTTGTGCTCACAGACATTTTTAAAGGCCTTGCAAAACCTGAAAAAATATGAGTTTCGCGGCTTGCCATTTTCTGCCTGGTTATTCAGGATTGCAAGCAACGAGGTAAATAAATACTATTACAAAAAGAAAAAGCGTAAAGTGTTCAGCCTGGAAGAAGAGCGGGTCATGGAATTATTTGATGATCAGGAGGAGGAATTCTCCCAACAGCAAATTGCAACGCTTGTCGAAACATTAAATGACCTGCCTACGGATACGGTTGAAGTACTCGAACTGCGCTTTTTCGAAGGGCGCAGTTTTAAGGAAATTGCCTATATTCTGAACATTGGAGAAAGCGGCGCCAAAATGCGCCTGTACAGAGCAGTAGATAAGTTAAGGAAACACTTTACAATTAACTGGGAGGAAGAAGACTAATGGGACGTCATGAAATACGATTAAGTAGAAAACGGATGACTTCCCGTCGCATTCAGAGTCATAAAGACTACCGGGTGCTGATGGAGAAACACCGGCGTACCAGTCGTGGTAAACGATTGCTGCGTTCCCTGATCTATATCCTGATCCTCTTGGGAACCATTCTCCTGATATACTTGGGTGTACAAAAGCTGACGGTGAATACTTCTGACGAGAAGCAGGAGTCGGCTTACACCGAAACAATATCCCGGCCGGGTTTACTTCACTTTGTTGAACTTAAACCCAAAAATGATGAATCTACGTAAGAACCCGGAAAAAGACCTGAGAAAATTTAGTGGCCTCTTTTTCCAGATCGGATTGCTAAGTGCATTGCTGATCACCGTCTCTGCCTTTGAGTGGAGTACCCCCAAAGAAAAACCCGTGGTCGTGGAACCTGACGGGTTATGGGGTGAAATAGAATTTGTACAGCCGACAAAG
>CAYGOW010000441.1:0-1928 GCA_964351425.1 uncultured Roseivirgaceae bacterium | reverse complement strand
CGAAATCGAAAAACCTCCTAAGCCAAAAAAGGTGGAATTCATTCCCGTGGAAACACTGGACGATGATGAGCCCATCGATCCGCAGGATGTGATCGGCGACTGGAACGGGCCCGAGGTGGCCTTGGATCCCGAACCAATGCCACAATTGACCGATGAAAAAGCCGAGGAAGTAGTGACCTATACGGATGAAATGCCCACTCCTGTGGGTGGCTATGATGCCTTTTATCAATACGTGGCAAAAAACGTGGAGTATACCCGACAAGCGCGTAATCTACGTGTGGAGGGGAAAGTATTTGTACAATTCGTGGTGGATAAAGACGGCTCGATTACCCAGGTGGAAATTGCCCGTGGATTGGGAGCAGGCCTGGACAAGGAAGCCCTGGAAGTCATGCAACAATCACCCAAATGGAACCCGGGCCGTCAGTCGGGTCGTTTCATCAAAGTGCGTATGATAATACCCATTCATTTCAAACTACAGTAAAGAAGCACGTGTTTATAGTGGCTAAATCTGTCATTTTGGCGTATTTAGCCACTTTTTTAATGTCATTTTTTCAATCATTTCAGGTTGGTATAGCCTTTGCACTTTTAGTGATAAACATGTTAAATCATTAAAAAAGGAGGACAAAATGACACTTATGAAAAGTTCAAACACATTGTTACCCGGTTTCTTCTTTGATGATTTTTTCGGAAGGGACTGGTACAGAGACGAAATGAGCGGCGCTACATTGCCCGCCGTAAATATTCATGAAGACGGCGATGCCTATCACGTCGAATTAGCGGCGCCGGGAATGAATAAAAAAGACTTTGAAGTAGCATTGGAGGATCAAAAATTAACAGTCTCCTGTGAAAAAGAAGTGAAAACTGAAAAGGATAAGAAAGACGGAAGTTATACGAAACGAGAATTTAACTATACTTCCTTCGAGCGCAGCTTTATGCTACCAAAAAGTGTAGCCGAAGATAAGGTCAGCGCGGAGTACAAAGATGGTATTCTTCATATTAGAATTCCTAAAAAAGAAGAGGCCAAGCTTAAAGCGGCCAGGATGATTGAAATTTCATAGAGTTTTTTAACCACTCATAAAAAGGGCAAGCCTTTTGCTTGCCCTTTTTCAACTTTAGGCAACCAATTAACGTTGTTTTTTATGGAAAGTGATTTCTGTTCAAAGAAACTACCTGTTGTCAACCAATTACAGTGAATTATTTAACAGAAAAGAGAAAAGATGAAGAATTTTAGTGCATTAGTAGTGGCTGCCATTCTGGGCAGCGCATTGACACTTGGTTCTATCCAGGTTTTTGACCTGAATACCGGTGGCGATGAAACATTGAAAATTGAACATATAGACGGAACTCCTGTAGTCAGCACGGGATACGGAGCCAATGGAGAAGCAATTCCGCTGGATTTTACATCGGCAGCAGAGAAAACCATGCCTGCCGTTGTGCATATACGATCAACTATTACCAATACAACCGGACAAAGTCGGCAGCAACAACAAATTCCTGAAGAATTGAGAGATTTCTTCGGACCATTCTTCCGGCAAGGACCAGAAGGGCAAGGGCCGCGTGTAGGATCAGGGTCTGGTGTGCTGATCAATTCAGACGGATACATCATCACAAACAATCACGTGATCAAAGACGCCAAAGATGTTGAGGTGACACTCAACGATAACCGTAGCTTCAAAGCGAAGGTAATTGGTACTGATCCGACAACAGATATAGCCGTCATCAAAATTGACGAAACGGGTCTGCCATATTTATCCCTGTTTAATTCCGATAACGTTCGGATTGGGGAATGGGTACTGGCGGTAGGTAATCCGTTTAACCTGAATTCAACAGTGACCGCAGGTATTGTGAGCGCGAAAGGCAGAAGCATTAATATACTAGCCACCGGCAACCCGGGTGATAGTATAAACAATGCCATTGAATCTTTCATT
>CAYGOW010000440.1:0-3363 GCA_964351425.1 uncultured Roseivirgaceae bacterium | reverse complement strand
GTGCGGGCCAGTTGGGAATTATAACCCAGCAGGTGATAGAAGGAACGGCTGATTCCAATCTGCGTGTGGCAGCATTCGTGGAAGACGATATCAGGAAGGTTGGTAAGCTAATTAATGGAACAAAAATTTTCCATGCTCAAACCGACATTGATGACCTCATTGAGAACTTAGATGTCTCTGAGTTGATTATTGCTATTGATCAATTATCCCTGGACAGGAAGAATGAAATTGTTGATATCTGCCTGAAAAATGATATCAAGGTTAGAACGGTTCCTAAGGTGGAAGAATGGGTCGAAGGTGAATTTTCCCTGAAACAAATCAAAGAAATCAGTATTGAAGATTTGCTTGGGCGCGCGTCTATCACGTTAGATAAAGAATCAGTGCGGGAACAATTGTCAAACAGGAAGGTGTGCATCACCGGTGCTGCCGGCTCCATTGGGAGTGAAATCGTTCGACAGGTAATCAAACACAAGCCGGCATCGATCATCCTTATTGACCAGGCAGAATCGCCCCTCTATGAGATCGAGATGGAGATTAATCCCCTGGTGAAGGATTGTGATTTTTACTGTTATGTGGCGGATGTCCGGAACAAGGATCGGATCGATGAAATCCTGGCGATGCATCGTCCGGATATTATTTATCATGCGGCAGCCTATAAACATGTGCCCATGATGGAGAAAAATCCACTCGAAGCAGTGCACTGCAACATCATTGGCACCATGAACCTGGCCAAACTGGCGGTAAGGTACCAGGTGGACAAGTTTGTCATGGTATCCACAGATAAAGCAGTAAACCCTACTAACGTAATGGGCTGTAGCAAACGCATTTCAGAGATATTTGTACAGTCTTTGAACAATCACCTCATTCAGACAAATAAAGGCAATACGGCCTTTGTAACGACCCGGTTTGGGAACGTACTAGGATCCAATGGATCGGTTATCCCTTTCTTTAAAAAACAGATTGCTAAAGGCGGACCTGTCACGGTAACACATCCCGAAATCACACGCTATTTCATGACCATCCCGGAAGCCTGCCAGCTGGTACTGGAAGCCGGAGCAATGGGCAAGGGCGGTGAGATATACATTTTTGATATGGGTAAGTCCATCAGGATAGTTGACCTTGCCAAGAAAATGATCCGGTTGTCAGGCCTTGAGTTAAACAAGGATATAGAAATTATCTTTACCGGATTAAGGGAAGGGGAGAAGCTATATGAAGAACTCCTGGCAAATGAAGAAAATACAATCCCGACACATCATGACAAGATCATGATTGCCAAGACCTCGGTTTACGAATACGAACTATTGCTGAAGAATCTGGAGAAGCTTACCAAAGAAGCAATAAATTCACGGGACCGATACGCTATCGTTAAGGTAATGAAAGAGATCGTACCGGAATTCAAATCCAACAGCTCCGAATATCAAGTCCTTGATAAGGAGATATATTTCAATTAGCAAATACCTGACTTTGGCCGTAAGTGGCATTTCTCCAGTCATCCCCAATCGGATGGTATAAGTGAATTAGGGTTGGGAGCAGGGCAGCCAGGTACATTCCTAATAAATACTCCGGCATCTACGATGCCAGGCCCCCGATTAGGCATAGTTGCACCCGATAATGTTATCGGACGGGGGTGACGTACTATTTTAATAATCACTTGCAACCTCCGTTATCTCCGAACGGATATTCAATGCGGACCGAACTACAGAGAATCGGGGATCTGACGTTCATTGTCATCCATGCCCCCATAACATTCACCTCAATAAAAAAGCCTCCAACGGGAGGCTTTTGATGTTTTTAAGTGAACCGCTATTACGGCACCGGAATTGGACGCTGTCCTCTCGGGCGATTTGATCGTCTTTTGTTTCGTTTCAGTTTACTTGTGCTCAGAATATGGGCGGGTATATAATATTCTAACTTAATACTATAAAGAATGTACCCGTCATTTTCGCTGTCATCCCCTCGGATATGTCCTGGCTCCAGACGCGTTAGATTAATTTCAGGCCGGCGGTCCGCCAACGCCGCAGCAACGTAATCATCACCAAACTCAGCCTGGTCGCGATATACAGTGCGCACATCATCCATATAATCAGAGAAGGTAAGTCGGTACCCGGCTTCCAGGGCAATGTTGAAAAATGGCCCGGCTTTAAATCGTACGCCTCCTCCAAAAGGAATGACCATTGTCACGCGATTGTAATCTGCTCCTTCTGTGTTGAGTGGCTGTAACGACACATAATCACCTGCGCCATCCAGCGGAATAGCTGAACCATTCACACCGTCGCCGGTAATGTAGTTCTGAGGCACTTGTCCGCGCGGATTGAAGTAGGCCAGACCGATACCACCAAATACGTACGCATTTACCGGAGGTCGCTGATAAAACCGACGACCATTTCGGGGTAAATTCAGAATACCGACAACGTTAATCTCAGCATTATTTGATTTAAATGATAAACCCCTTCGGACTCGTCCTTCTGTATCAGAATCAGCATCATCGCCGTTCAGCCGAAAATAGGTGAATTCGGAGCGAACAGCGAATCGGTCATTCAGGTAGTATTCAAGGCCAAGACTGACATTGAACGGCGTATCAAATTTATTACCAGGATCATTCAGGTCACCGAAATAACTGGAAGTACCCAAACCAAGACTGGCAATAATATCCCGTTGCCTCCCAAAATTGTAGAAGGACTGGGACCAGGTCATGGCGGTTGCCATTAGCACAAAAATAAGTGTAAGGGTAGCAGTTTTATTCATAATTACTCGTTTGCTACGAATTAATCGACAAGATACAAAGATTGTTCTTTATTAGAAAAGATCATACGGATGAAACATTAAATAATATGTATGACGGACATTTTTATAACGATATTTCATTATATGTGGTTAATTATTAACCGGTTGAACCTCATAAACGAAGTATTTGGTGTCTCCCTGCCAAAAAAATCGCGTGTATTTTTCCTTGTAATATAACTTTACACGGGTACCCCGTTCAATGGCGGTGTTCAGAGCCTCCCGGACTTCCTCGTCGCTGCCGTGAATGGAAAATTCCCAGGTAGTTGGGATAACACCCTCAGCCGAACTGGTCAGTCCCCCGATGTTTAATTCTCCCTCCCAGGTTTTAATGATATTCCCCTTATGGCTTAGTTTGATCGGGGTTCCTACCCGGAAACCGTCACTGTAGCTGGCATAATTGAGAAAAAGAAATATGATTAAACAAATGGCCACGATAATGCCTATTGTCCAGCGAAGTATTTTCTTGAATTTATCCATGTCAGTTCGTAAAGGAGGAAAATACTAAAATCTTTGATTACAATCTATTCTCTAAACGATTTACTTTGAAAAATAGCAAGGAAGTTGGAAGGATTACCAAAA
>CAYGOW010000439.1:0-3369 GCA_964351425.1 uncultured Roseivirgaceae bacterium | reverse complement strand
AGAAATTATGAAGGAACAGGTTGAAACATTTACCATTCAATTGGCCAATGTCTGCTCAACTTGCGCACAGGTACAGCTCATGTGGGATTTTACAAGGGTTCAATTCGGATTAAGTACCCAGGTGGACGAAATGGTACTGGAGAAAATCGAACAATTCACCAGTTATCCTGAATTAAAACTGGCAGGTCAATATTACCTGGCTGCCAAGTATTATTTCGACACCAACAGGGACCTGGATCAAGCGCTTGAATGGATTGATAAATCACTGGAAATAGCCCCTGAAGCATATTGGGTGGTTCACACCAAAGCAGAAATTCTCGCACGCCAGGGAAATTATAAAGAGGCCATTCAAACTGCCACAGAATCCCTGAAATTGGCAGAGGAGAAGGAGGATTTAGACTTTGTCCGTATTAATCAGGAGGAAATCGAACGATGGAAGAAGCAGAGAAAAGGTGACATGTAGTAAGACTTGCGGGAATTCAAATAAAAAGCCGTCGGATTAACCGGCGGCTCTTTATCTTTATTCACCCAGTAATTATCTATGAATAAATCATTAGTAGAAGAAGTCAGCAAAGAGCTCAAAACTGTCAGTCAACGCATTGAATCTGCACCAGACCTGACACAGACTCACCTCTATACGAAAGAAAAAAAACTTAGCGCGCTGAATTTTTACCATTACATGAAATTCAGACAGCTTGATATAAGCCATTTGCAAAATCAATTGGGTCGTCTGGGACTTTCACGTTTCGCGCGCGCGGAGGGTCATATTCTTCATTCCCTCCTTCTGGTTCAGGAAATGTTGGATATCCTGATGGATAAATCCCCGGACATGGGCCATTCGGCGTATCCATCTCCGGAGCAGGCCTTGCACCTTCTGGCTGAAAATACGGACCGACTGCTGGGTAAACGGCCTGATAATCGGCGGATGATGATCATGGTTACACTGCCAGGTGAGGCGGCGAAGGATCCGGCAATTACCGAAAAACTGGTGCTCAATGGAATGAATTGTGCCCGTATCAACTGTGCACATGATTCTCCGGATGAATGGCTTCAAATGATTCATTTCGCACGAAAAGCAGCTGATAAACACAAAAAACCATTAAAAATAGCCATGGATTTGGGCGGACCTAAAATCCGGACCAGTGAGGTATCCGGATCGCAGCAAGACAAAAAGGGCAATGCGTATATACCGATACAACAAGGGGATACTATCCTGCTTGGTGCCAACAAAGATGCGCTGGCTGGCCAACTGTATCACGGAGTGACCCTCACCTACCCCTCTATCCTCCAATCAATAAAAAAAGGAGAACGTATATTTTTTGATGATGGTAAAATTGAAGGGCAAATCAAGACGGCCACAAATGAAATGGCTGAAATCGAAATAGTCAAATGCAAACCCGACGGGGCACGCCTGAAGACGGACAAAGGAATTAATTTCCCGGACTCCCAGCTTGGTATCTCCGGTTTGACTCAAAAGGATACCCAGGATTTTGATTTCATTTCCGGTCATGCGGATATTGTAAATTTCAGCTTCGTGAATACTGTTCAGGACTTGAATGAGCTCTTTGAATTGATTGATACCTACAACGCCCATGAGCTCGGTATCATTTTGAAAATAGAAACAAAGCGCGCCTACAACAATCTCTGGTCCCTCTTGATCGAGACAATGAAAAGGTCAAATCCATTTGGTATTATGATTGCCCGTGGTGACCTCGCCATTGAAGCGGGTTGGGAGAATATAGGCTATGTGCAACGTGAATTACTGCGAGTCTGTACGGCTGCTCATCTGCCCATTGTCTGGGCGACGCAGGTTCTGGAGAATCTGGCGAAAAAAGGCGTGCCGTCCCGGTCCGAACTTACCGATATTACCCAATCCATGAAGGCCGAATGTGTCATGCTCAATAAAGGTCCGTTCATAAATGAAGCACTCACTTTCCTGGATAAATTCCTGGTAGAGGGTGAAGCTTTTCAGCAAAAAAACAAATCCATGCTTCCTTCCCTTCGGGAGTTACTCTGAAATTATTTATATTGAATAGACCATACCAACGGATTTGCTATGACTGCAGAAAAAATTCAAACACTGCATCCCCAGGGTAAACAAGGAGTTAATATTGACCTGCAAAAATATACTGCGTTGAAAAATTTCATTCTGGAAACACTGGCCATCCATGAAGAGATGTCATATCAGGACCTCAACGAACAGGCCAAAAGTCAGCTTGCAGGTTCATTCAACGGCAGCATTCCATGGTATTTGGTAACCGTAAAACTGGATTTGGAGGCCCGGGGACTCATAAGAAGAATCCCTCATACCAGTCCCCATAAATTGACTCTGGCATAAAATCACAATAAACCCTTTCAATTGCTCATTTGTGTGTGGTCCTAACGAAGTGCCTTCTCCAGCATCGACTTATCCCCGGTCATTTCCCAATAGATCAGCGATACCGGAATCACCCCTTTACTGTTGAATTCGTCAAAAAACTCCTTTAATGAAAAATTACCTTCGCGTTGTCGCGCATATTCTGCCAGCAACTTCTCAATTTCAACTTTGCCGATAACATAACTGGTTCCGTATCCGGGTTGCGTCAGATAAAAATGCTCCTCTCCCTGGATGGTACCTCCATCTGCTGGCAATAATCCCCAAGGCGTCCATTTAGATGCAAACTCGGTGGATTCCACAAAGTTCATTTCCTGTCCGTGCTGATATAAGGCACCCAGTCCCCTGGCTGCCCGTTGTGCGAGCATTACCCATACCAACTCACGCCCCCGCGGACGACCTTCGTATAGCCCGGCATGCATAAGCATTTCCTCCATTCCGGTGGCCATCCCTTCCGCCCGGCCGTCAAACAAATTATAGCGAAGCGGCGTACTCCTGATAACACTCGGGTGGGGCTCATCCCGCATACGGGCAAGATCAATCCAGTGATAATGGTGGGCCCTCATGGTCATGGGGTCCCGGTAAATTACCTCATCAAAGAATCCACGCAGTCCGTCACTTTCCACAAAAGCACCTGCCCGTTCACGCATGGCAGGTTCCATATACTCTTTCATACTGACTATTTCTTCCCGCTCCAGGAACAAAAGAAAATCATCAATGGCACCGTTCACAGCACTGTCATAGGCCTGTTGCGATGAAAGGTGTTCCCAGGAAGGCAGGTCGCGATTTCGATTCTCCTCAAGCCGAAGAGAGGCATGTGCCCGGGCCAATTCTCTTTCCATGACTACTACTTCTTCCTCCCATGTATAGGGCAACAAATGAACGTTCTTTAAATTCCAGGAATAATTCTCCTTACCTACCCCGGAAGGTCCCTGTTTCAAAGGTGCCTGTCCGTCAATCCATTCGGCAAATGCATCTGACTGAATACGGATTTC
>CAYGOW010000438.1:1246-3376 GCA_964351425.1 uncultured Roseivirgaceae bacterium | reverse complement strand
AAATCCAGTTTTTGATCAAGTCCAGTTGATCCTGTGGGAGGTAATACCCTTTGCCCGTCGCCGGATCGAGAGGCATCAGGTAAGCGGTTTCTGCCAGGGTCATTACCTTATAGAATTTGCTTTCCCCGGGATTGAAGGGTTTGATGCCTCGTATGATATTTTGATAGTTAGTGAGTACTAAATCTTCTTCACGGGTTTGCGCATCATGACAGCCTGATATGGCACAGCTGGCCAGAAAAATGGGGAGAATGTCGTTGGTGAAATACACCGAATCAGGGTCACACGGTATACCGGTATTGATATTGGTGGTGTCCCCACCTGGATTACCCGGAAACCCGGGATCCTCGACGATGAATTCGGGGTCGTGCACACAGGAAGCCAACCAGAGCATAGCGATTAAAATTAAATAGCCTTGGTTTTTCATATCATTCTCCGGGTTTTACCACATTGCCTTCTCTAAGCTTTACTTCACCGAGTAAATCATCATAGCCGGTTACAAGACCTTTGACTTTTATGTTTGAAGGTGATGATTGTGCGGATGGCACGTCATTGCCCAGGGATAACTCACAAATGCCAATGCCTTCAATACCATACAGGACCAGCGTATTCACGCCATTCTCTGATCGGATGACTTCCTTTAATGTCCCCTCGAGAATGATGACCTGGTCAAAATACTTTTCGAAACTTGCCGCTTCATCGGATTGGAACTCGAGCAGGATCGAATCAACGGTTACATTGTATTGAGCGGTTTCGCTTTCAATGTCGCGGTGCGGTCTGTTGATGTAAAACCAGGCGGTCAGCGCCAGGGCTGCTGCGGCGAAACTAAAGATCACAATGGCTCGACGAATTTTCATAGGGGGCGGTTTCTATAGTATTAGAACCGGCTAAGGCCGGAAACTCCTACCACTGATTAGGAGAAAACTATTGAATTATAGAAATAGGTCGGTAAGTGGGGTACTGGAGAGTTGAACTGCCGTTCATACCTCTAGGGCATGACATCACCATACAATAAGATGGGTTGCATATCCTTCCCACAAAGGAATTGCGAAAACTATTTCCAATGCGTGGTTACACGATAGACATTCAATGCCAGCCGAAGAATTTATTTCTTATTCCAGTCCAGGATCATGTTTGTGAATAGGAGGGGGATTGTCCATGACACCCATATGATTGTGGTACTTAATTCTATCGAACCCCCGAGGAAAGCCGAGAGGTTATCGTCGAGCAATCGAAAGGAGACGAATGCCAGGGTCACGACATAACTTCGGATCATCCATTCCTTATGCAATTGTATTTTGCGCCGGCGGATGGAACGAAATGCCATGAGAGAAGTGGCAAACCAGGCCACTGCCAGTCCCTGAAGTCCGACCGCCCAGCCCGTACTAATGGCCAGGGCAGAAGTCCAGGCCAGGTAGGTAGAGGCAATCGAAGCCATTAAAATCCCGCCAAGATAAACGCCTCCCATCACGCGGTGTGCACGAATGTACTTTGTACGGAATCCCTTCCAAAACTGGAAAGGGCCTAAAACAAGGGCAAGTAATCCGCCGGAAATATGACTGATTAGCCACCATTTATAATCAAACCAACGTCCCAGCACAGCTGCATCAAGGGAGAAATAGGGCAAGGCATTTTGAATGATGAATTTCAGTGAAAAGCCACAGATAAGCAGCCAGAATACGGCCTTTAAGGCAAGGACTACTTTTGGGTTCAGTGAATTGTTCGACGGTTTTAAGGTGTTGTCCATGTAGAAAGGAATTTAAGGCGTTGTGTCGTAGGTAGTTACGGTGGTGTATTTTTGGGTAATAACGTAAAATTATCTTGAACAACAATGCGATCTTTCGAAGATTACATTAATCATTGGTCAGGGGTACATTTTGACGTAAGAATCTGGATAACTGCTTGGATATTTATTGATTAGTAATAACCTTCCGTTCATGAATGTTGCACTGGCACAAGTTTCCTCAGCAAGGGGGGATATTGAAGAGAATATCCGGAAACATGTGGCATGGATTTCCCGTGCAGCACGTCAATCTGCCGACTTAATAGTATTCCCTGAATTATCCTTGTCCGGCTACTATCCTTCTTTGGCGGCGGATCTTGCGGTGGATCCCGGGGATACCCGCTTGAATT
>CAYGOW010000438.1:604-1173 GCA_964351425.1 uncultured Roseivirgaceae bacterium | reverse complement strand
AAAATCACCATTGCATTAGGATTGCCGCTGAAGGAATCTGATGGAGTCGTGATCGGCATGCTTTTCTTTCAGCCGGACGGATCCGTTTTAAGTTATTCAAAACAGCTACTCCACCGGGATGAGGAGCCATTCTTTCAGCAAGGGAAGGAGCAAATACTAATTAATAGTAACGGCAGAAGTGTGGCGCCGGCCATCTGTTATGAGTCCTTGCAGCCGGAACATGCGGACCGTGCGGTTAACCTGGGAGCGGAGGTATACGTAGCGAGTGTAGCGAAACCCTATGATTCGCTTGAAAACGCGAATGACTATTATTCAAGCCTGGCAAGCCGATTGGAACTGCCGGTTTTGCTGGTGAACAGTGTGGGCCCTCAGGAAGATTTTATAAGCGGCGGAGGATCCGCTGTCTGGACGAAGCACGGACAACTTAAAGGAAAGCTGGATGTAAATGAGGAAGGACTACTATTTGTGAACCCGTTTGAATAGGCGCTTTGAACAGATATTTTTTATATTTAAGCCAATTAATTTCACAACCATTTGCCGTATTTAATTGTCTTACTTGAGGCAACCGA
>CAYGOW010000438.1:0-594 GCA_964351425.1 uncultured Roseivirgaceae bacterium | reverse complement strand
TTTTAGTTATTGGTGTATTTTCAGCTTGTTCAGAGAATGATCCGGGAACTACTGAAATTGAGCCAAGACTATGGGCTTTGTCCGAAATTGAGAGCTTTAACGGAAATATAATTGCCGGGGAAGACATTATTTTTAAGGAATCAATCCTCTTAAAACCTGACCGCACTTTTGTCAAAAAGAAAATGAGAGATGGGGAACTGTTAATTGAGTCATCAGGGACCTACGAATTTGATTATCAAGATGATGCCACATATGTGTATCTGGATCACGAAGCGGATAATGATTTAATTATCAATTGTACTGGCGAGAACCGTGAAACGTTATTTTTTGAGTCGGACATTCTGGTAAATAATTCAAGTGCCTGTGACTGGCCAATCCTGAGGTTCTTCGAAGTGGAATAAATGTAACTTGTATGATCCTGTCATACCAGGTTGTATTTATTCTTAATAGTATAAAACGTCGCTAGTCGCAATTTCATCTATTACTTAATCCCGAAATCATTACCAGATGGGGGTATTCTGAAGGTAATGCCTACATTGATCAGGTAATCCGCAAACGCTGCATCTCCATTACGCGGCTGTCCCGTTTCTTGTT
>CAYGOW010000437.1:0-3379 GCA_964351425.1 uncultured Roseivirgaceae bacterium | reverse complement strand
TCGTCAAAATACCGGGTGATATCCGGATGCAGGTAGCTATGTGTATCAGACAGAAGACCAATTCTTTTCATGCGGTCTAAACTAGCTATTCGCGAAGTGACAGAAAAAAGAAATAGAAATGTTTTGTATTCAAATCACTGTTCTCCGGGTCCAGATTCTTAAATTGAAACAACTTTTAGTATCCGGCGTTTAAAATCATACACCATCAATAACCTGAATAAAACATGGCCCTGACAGACTCAAGAATGTTACCTCTCGGAACGGTAGCGCCTAATTTTGAATTGTACGACGTTGTTTCCGGACAGGATATGACGTTGGAAGACATGAAGTCCGACAAGGCGACCGTTATCATGTTTATCTGTAATCATTGCCCGTATGTTAAACACGTTCAGCCCGAATTAGTCAAACTCGCGGAGGATTATTCTTCTGAAGGTGTGTCGTTTATTGCGATAAGCAGCAATGACGTGGAAGCGTACCCGGAAGACGGACCAGATAAAATGCGTGACCTGGCTCGAAAGATGGGGTATTCCTTTCCCTATTTATACGATGAAGATCAGCAGGTTGCCAAGGCGTATGACGCGGCATGTACTCCGGATTTCTACGTTTTTGACGGCCAGTTAGAATTGGTTTACCGGGGTCAGCTTGATGATAGCCGACCGGGAAATGAAAAACCTCTGACCGGAGAGCATTTGCGGGCGGCAATCAATGATTTGCTGGCAGGAAACCCGGTGTCAGAAGATCAGCTTCCCAGTCAGGGGTGCAACATTAAATGGAAGCATTAAGACAGGTTGACAACACCACAAAAACTAAAATAACCTGATCATTTATTTTATCAACTGAGAAACAGTCGTTTTCATACGCGGTTTTCAATTTTATCATTAAATTGAAAGCAAATTGAAAGAGTATGAATCGATTTCCATGCTTTCTTAGCATAACACTTCTATTATTTCTTTCCTGTACTGACCCACAAACAACGGAAATTCCCCCTATATCAGTCCCTGCATTCAAGGTGACAGCAAGTGATATTGTAATCAAGGTGGATTTTGTCGGGCAAACCTATGGAAAGAATGACATTGATATCCGGGCCCGGGTATCCGGGTTTCTGGATGCGATGCATTTTAAGGAGGGATCAACAGTGGAAAAAGGAAAGCTCCTTTATGAGATTGACCCGCAGCCGTTCGAGGCAAAGGTGGCTCAACAACAAGGAATGCTTGCCCAGGCAAAGACGCTCCTGGCTAAAACAGAGGCAGATTTAAAGCGGATTCGTCCACTGGCAGAACGCAATGCAGTGAGCCAAAGGGACCTGGACGCTGCGGTAGCCTCGTATGAAGCCGCCCAGGCTGAAGTGGCCGCCGCTCAGGCAGCACTGAGGCTCGCGAATATCGAATTGGGCTACACAAAAATTTATGCGCCCATTTCAGGTGTGATTGGCATTTCCCTGGCGGATGTTTCTGACTTTGTCGGCCAGTACCCAAACCAGGTTATTCTGAATACTATCTCTGAAATTGACAGTATTCGCGTCCAGTTTTTCATTACTGAAACGCAGTACTTAGAACTCCTCAACAAGCGCAGGAATCATGAAGAAGGCCAACGAGTGCCGCTTGAACTAATTCTTTCAGACGGTTCTGTTCATCCCTATAATGGCCGGGTAGATTTTGTGAACCGGGAAATTGACAGAAGTACGGGCTCCCTTCTTCTCCAGTCTACTTTTCCTAACCCGGAGTTAAGCATTCGTCCTGGTCAATCAGTTATAGTACGTGCAGCCGCATTTACTATAGCGAATGGAATCATGATCCCACAGCGGTGTGTCACTGAAATTCAGGGAAAATACTATGTTTCCCGATTTAAGGAAGATAATACCATTGAAAACGTGGGGGTGACGGTCGGACAAAAAAAAGGGAATATGTGGGTCATTACTGAAGGGCTGGAAGAAGGGGATTTGGTTGTTCTTGAAAAGGTCAACACACGAGGCCGGGAAGTACAATTGCAACCCGATGTTCAAGAATTTCAATTAATAGAATAATGGATAATTTCTTTGTAAGGCGACCCATCGTCGCGATGGTGATTGCCATTGTTCTTGTGATTGTCGGGTTAGTTTCCATGCTCGGACTGGCTATTGAGCAATATCCTGAATTATCGCCCCCCATTGTTCAGGTGCGGGCCAATTATACAGGGGCCAATGCCCTCGCTGTAGAAAACTCAGTGGCAACCCCTTTGGAACAGCAAATAAATGGGGTGGATAATATGATATACATGAAATCCACCAATTCCAATGATGGATCCATGGCATTAAACATCTCCTTTGACGTTGGGACGGACCCGGATATGAATACCGTCTTTACGCAAAACAAAGTATCGGCTGCCACTGCAAAGTTACCCGAGGAAGTAAAAAGGCTTGGTGTGACAACCCAGAAAAGCTTCACGTTTCCATTATTGCTGATCACTTTTACCTCCCCATCGGGAGAATATGACCAGGAGTTTCTCGGTAATTTTGCTTCCATCAACATCAAAGATCAAATCGCCCGGATACCGGGGGTAGGCAGGGTTGATATCCTGGGCACCAGTGATTATTCCATGCGAATTTGGGTTAAGCCGGACCGCCTGGCTCAACTGAATATGACCGTCCCCGAGGTACTATCGGCCGTTAAATCCCAAAATGTTATTGCCCCCGGGGGGAAATTTGGTGGCGAGCCAGCACCGGAAGGAACGGAATTCACCTACACCGTCAAGTTTCCGGACAGATTTCAACGACAGGAAGAGTTTGAAAATATCATTATCAGGACGAATCCGGATGGTTCACAAGTAAAATTACGTGATGTTGCTACAGTCAACCTGGGTACCGAAAGCTATAATGCGATTACCCGCTTAAACGGGGAAGCAGGTGCTGTAATTGCCGTCTATCAGGCACCTGGTAGCAACGCCGTGGTTACAGCCGAAAGTATACAAACGGCATTATCGGAAATGAAGCAGTCATTTCCGGAAGGAGTTAGTTATGAAACTTCCCTGGATACAACGCAGGTGATCACCGCTGGGATCAGTGAAATTGTGGTGACATTAATTATTGCACTCATTCTGGTAATCCTGGTCGTGTTTATCTTTATCCAGGATTGGCGGGCTACGTTGATTCCAACCATTGCCATCCCTGTCTCTTTGGTTGCGGCCTTTATAGCTTTTCCGCTCCTTGGTTTCCCAATTAACGTACTGTCCCTTCTGGGGCTGGTGCTGGCTATCGGAATTGTTGTTGACGATGCCATCGTAGTTGTTGAGCCGGTTCAGGTAAATATTGGGAAAGGGATGAACAGCAAGGAAGCCACCATGGCCGCCATGAAGGAGGTTACTACCCCCGTTATTGCCACCACGATCGTGCTCATCGCTGTGT
>CAYGOW010000436.1:1663-3389 GCA_964351425.1 uncultured Roseivirgaceae bacterium | reverse complement strand
TCGTTTCGCAATTTATTGTTTAACTTTTAAAATCTGGTATTATGACACTGATCAAGAGAAATTCATTCTTACCTGTCTTACCCCAATTTTTTGACGACTTTTTCACTCGTGAACTTTTCGACTGGAGTGATCGTAACTACTCAGCGGCACGTACTACATTACCTTCAGTAAATATTATTGAAAGTAATGATGACTTCAGAGTAGAAATGGCGGCCCCGGGGATGAGTAAAAAGGATTTTCATATCGAACTTGACAATGAGATCCTCAAGATATCCTCAGACAGGCAGCACCATGAGGAAATGAAAGATGGTGAGCGATACAGCCGTCATGAATTCAGCTATCAGGCCTTTCAAAGGTCGTTCCATTTACCTAAGTCTGTTGTGGATGAGTCAAAAATCCAGGCAAAGTATGATAATGGTATTCTAAGAATTCTCATTCCAAAGAAGGAAGAAGCGAAAGCATTGCCTCCGCGACAAATAGAAATTGGCTAATTCAATATTTCAAACTTTTTTCTTGATTTTAATTTTTCTTAATGAAAAGCAAGTCGATTAAAATAAACGTTTTGGAAACCACACCGGATTTTGTTAAGGTCAAGCTCCCATTCCTGAAAGTTCCGGTGAAAATGAATCACAATTTTTTCAATTCCAGATTACAGACTGGATACTTCAAGCTTCCGGACGAATATCCACGACGAAAAACTGCCTAATGCATGCGATCGATTGATCACTACAGCTGTGATCTGGTATATTATTCGGATTATTAACAAAAACTATTGAACGATGACAATCAGAAGATTTAAGCCCGGTGAAAGAGTGCGCCGTAGGGGAGATAGTCAGGTAATGATCGTTCAGAAGTATTGTCTCAAGCATAGTTTTCTGTACGGATCATATGTAAGCGACCATGAAGTAGCGTGCGTTTGGTATGATCGGGGCGTTCGCAAGACAGGAATATTTGATCAACGGACACTAACCAGAGTAGATCGTTTTGACCACTCTTATCTACCGTTGACAAATGTGGTGCAGCACCGATAATTCTGTTGTGCAATAATGGTTTTTAATTAATTCACGTAAAGGGCAATGGTTTCAATTCCATTGCCTTATTTTTTCATTCATTTTATCAGAATCTCGTCCTTTTGCTTTCCTTGTGCATTATCAAATCAACTAAAGGATGATAATCGCCAAAGGACTGAACTTCAAAAGAACATTGACCTGGACAGGGCATCATGTGATCTGGGTCTCGGTGTACATGTCATTTGTCGCATTTCTCTATCATCGTGAGAATCTCACTGTAGGAACACCCTGTCTACCACTTTCAGTTATTGGTACCGCAGTTGCCTTTTATGGTTCCTGGACATATGCAGTGGGTTTCGTGAATATGCAACAAAATTATTTTAATTCTCGCTAATTAATCTAGTAAGAAAAAAAGGTTAGCTGAATGTGGTCCTACAACATTTTTAAGTTAAAACATCCCAGCCTTTTGATTAAAAAGCTAGTCATGCCATCCTTCTTTCAACACCACTTTGAATTCGACGTCCTAATTAAGAAAGAGCGGACTGACTCCCGTTTTCGCAGCTTGGTAGCAGCCTTCGCCTTAGCTGCGGCTGCCAGAGAAAAACGGTCTTACACCAGGGCTTCAGACCATGGACAGCGACCTACGCTAAACTCCATTCCCCGGAGAGATTGGGGTAGTGAGAGAGTAAAAATAACATTTAAACAATTAGAAAATT
>CAYGOW010000436.1:0-1609 GCA_964351425.1 uncultured Roseivirgaceae bacterium | reverse complement strand
CGGTGACCGAAGCGCCGGCGTAGGTTACTGGCACCTTTTTCAACTGCTGATACCCACTCCCTGGGAACATGCGAGTCAGGGCGGGGCCGTAGGTCGCACGGCTCGATTCTATCAACGTGAGTTCGGTGTCGGGCTGGTGGATGATGAAGTGACCCGTACTGAACTTCACTCGTTCTTTCCTGAATCTGAACACTATCGAATGGTGAACTACAGGGATACAGCAACCCAGATCATCAATGAGCAATCCTGAGAGTTGACGCAGCTCCGCGAAAAGGGTCTGATCAATGACTTTCGGAATATGTCAATGGCTCATGTCCTAAAGAGCTTCTACACACTTCAGGGAAAAAATGAACGTATCAAGAAGTTTCCACTGCCACGACAATATGCCAATATGAGCCGATACTTTGTTGGCATATTTATATTCCTGCTGCCCTTCAGTATGATACCAGAGCTGATTGATCTGGGAGATTGGGGTGTTGGGCTTTCTATCCTGACGGCCACCCTGATTGGATGGATCTATATAGTCCGGGAAATCGTAGGAGACTATTCCGAAAATCCATTCCAGGGAATGGCCAATGATATACCTATGTTATCCTTATGTCGAACCATCGAAATTGACCTGCGGGAAATGCTCAGGGAAACCGACCCACCTCCCGGTATAGAAGCCAGGAATGGCGTATTGATGTAGGAAATAAACCATTGATGTGTGATCTGGTGGTTATTCAGTAGCTTTGGTTTCTGATCAGACCGATGAAACCTACGACAAGGAAAGCATGTCACAAACATTTATTACCATTCAACAAATCAGGGAGAGCTTTCCAACACAACCAGAAAAGAGTCGAAAATACATTGAATTTCATCAGTATCGATATCAATTTCTTTTAGATACCCTACATCAACTTTTTGATGGAGATCCGCTGCGTACCGCACGCATACTGGATGTAGGACCTTCCTTTCAGACCGTACTGATCCGCAAGTTTTTTCCAAACACCACGGTGGACACGCTGGGCTTTCCTAATCCGGTAGCTCCACTCCGATCTGGCGAAACACATATACAGCAGGACCTCAACAACACCCATAACACCTGGGCACTTTCTCAGTCAACCTATGATATCATTGTCTTTTGTGAAGTGATTGAGCACTTGTTCACTCCCCCTGATATCGTGCTTGATAGATTTCAGCAGTCATTGATACCCGGGGGAAAACTTATTATTCAGACACCTAATGCCGTGGCTATACACAAGCGTGTCCGCATGATGATGGGAAAAAATCCTTATGATCTACTACTGCCTTCTAAAATGGGTCACTTCCGTGAATACACCCGCCACGAATTGGAGTCCATGCTTACAGAAGCAGGGTTTCACGTTGTGTCAACTCATCTGAAGAACTATTTCAACAACCATCAGACGCTCATCCATTGGCTCTTTTCAAGAACTGAGTTAATCATTCCACCCACGATGCGTGATGGGATCACAATTGTAGGGGAAAAACAAAAAATGTAGCGATTACCATTGCATCGTTCGACGTAAAACGTTGTTTCAAAAGGTTTCTCTTCTTAACCTATAACATTTTACCCCTGATAAGACACTATAGTAGATAAATATTCCCT
>CAYGOW010000435.1:2317-3416 GCA_964351425.1 uncultured Roseivirgaceae bacterium | reverse complement strand
CCCCCATGACCGACCCCGTCACACTGCCGAGTCCGCCGAGTACCACCATCGCGAGGAACATAATGGACATCATAAATGAAAAGGTGCTGGGGGTAACAAATTGCAAATAAAGGCCCCAAAGACAGCCTGCCACCCCGGCATAAAAGGCACTGATGGCGAAACTGAATGTTTTGTACCTGGCCACATTGATCCCGATTACCGATGCGGCGATATCACTGTCGCGGATGGCCTGGAAGGCCCGTCCGATCCGGCTTTTCAATATGATGAGCATGGCGATGACCATGACTACTGTGATGATGGCAAAGACGTAATACAAGGAAATATCATAGCCGAGACCGGTCCATTCGAGTTTGAGCCGGGGCACGGACATTCCGGTACGGCCCCCGAAGAAATCCATTCTCCCGATAATGACCAACACGGCCAAGCCGAAACCCAGTGTAACGATGGACAGATAAGGCCCCTCGAGTCGTAAGGAAGGAATGCCCAGGAAGGCGCCCAACAAGGCTGTGACCAGACCTGCTAATAATAAGGCAGGGAGAAAAGGGATTCCTACCTGAAGCATAAAGGCGCCGGTATAGGCACCAATGGCGACAAAGCCCGCATGACCCAACGATATCTGGCCCGTATTGCCCACCAGCAGGTTGAGCCCCAGGGCCACGATGACATTCAACATCATCAGGTTGAGAACGGATAGGTAATAGGGCTTGATCAGGAAGGGGAAAGCGACCAGCAAAACGATCAGAAAGACGGACCAGAACAAGTTGGAAGTATTTCGGAATAGTCGGACGTCTTCGAAGTACTGTCGTTTCAGTTTCATTGACTCAGCGCTTGGCTATATAGTTTAGTGACTGGATGAAGCCGGGAAAATACACCTGAACTGATCGCTACGTCACATAGCCTTCTGCCGGAATGAATTAAGGTGCCGAAACCGGAAATTATAATTATTCGAAAGGAATATAGTACATTTTTAATTCTAATAGAAAGACAACCAGCAATTTAATATGAAGGACCTTTACCGAATGCCGGGTTTTGACCTTTTGTTCTCCAATCCCTCCTCCTCCTCGGAATGGATATGCGCTAGCGTAATCCCCTTTTTGCA
>CAYGOW010000435.1:0-2307 GCA_964351425.1 uncultured Roseivirgaceae bacterium | reverse complement strand
TTACCCTCGAAGATTCATAGGGTGACCTGGCATGACACAACCCAAAGAGGAAGATCTACTCCGCTTTATAAACCACCGGTTGCGTCCAGGCCATTTCATGATTCAGATCCTCGATTGGATTGGGATGAGGCTTAGAAGACCGGACTTTACAGCGAACAAACAGGATATCCTTCGTGATATCGAAACTGCCCACGGTACCTTCAACCCGTAATAACTCCTCTGGCTGATCGGAATCCTGCCTTGCCCCGGTAAAAATGAGCGAATATTCCACTCCTTCTTCCATTGCCGTCCCTGCCGGTGGTAATTATGTGTATCGTCCGTAGCGAGTCCGTACATAAGCGGCTTCCCTTCCCGCAGATAGGCCATGTTGATCCGGTCCCACATTTCTTCGGTGGAAATGTGCGCCGAATCCCCGGTATTATGCACCAGCGGATGGCCATTGTACACTTCAAAGAAACGCTCATTCTCCAGGGCAACCATGTCTTCCAGACTGATGGCAAAACCAAAATTCGGATGGTTGATATGCGGAATCATGGGCCTGCCGGTTTCATCGCGCTGCCGGATGACCGCATCAATGTTATTCTGAAGAATCTCTGCGACACTATTGCCTCCCGCCGGATTGATCTTTTCCGCGATATTGGTGGCATTCATATGCAGCGGCTTGTTCCCAAAGTGATCCGTAATCTCCTCGGCCTGGAGGATCAGAAATTCCTCCTTCGACTCAAAAAGGGAACGGTATTCCGCCAATGTCTTGAGTTTTACCTCCAGCGCTCCCAGTGAATCCTTCCGGTATTCCACCCATTCCTCTCCGTATGCCGTCAAGTAGCGTTGAAAAGCCTCCTGAAAAATAGAATCCGACGGGATCTTCTTCCACTTCTCCCCTTCCGCCAGCGTGTTGTGATCGGTGAGCGCCACGAAGTCATACCCGCGTGACTTATACCAGTCCATGATCACCTCCGGGTATTCGTTCCCGTCGCTCCACCAGGAGTGGGTATGCAGATTGCCCTTGTACCACTGCCGGTTATCCGGCGTTTCTTCCTGTCCGCAGGATAACAGGCTAAGACATAGCAGTATGAAAAGCACGGATTGATTATACTGCCATTGTCCAAATATGTCTTTACTCACGGACATTCTAAAATCTTTTTTTTTCATGTGTTTCATAAGGCTGATTGTTGGACAGACAAAATAGTAAATATCGGGGAGTGGAGCACACATAATGTTACGGGTGGAAATACCCACGAGAGATCCCCGTCCGTACGGATCCTATTCTACATTATCATGACGGACGGGGATGACGTACTTATTTCGCTTTCTTAAGCTTTTCTTCATACATTTTCCTGTGCTGACTCCAACAGGCCCGGCTCATTTCAGCAATTCATTGCTCAAATTTGATGGCTTAGAATATTCCAGAGCAACGGGGACTGGGTGGCCGCAAGTAAAAATGCGAGAAGCGCGATGACCCATTTCACCTTACCAACGGGAACTGGTGTATTCCAGGTAAACAAGGCCAGCACTAATGTGGCAAGCACAGGAACGGTGAGCAGCCACCAGATGAGTTGGTCATTCTCCCAAAGCCATCCCGGCCACAGCAGGACCATCCACAGGCTCGCCAGGATCAGGAGCAACGAACCGGTCCTGGGCATCATCAACTGCAGCCAGCTAAGTATACCAAAAATTACCACCGCCAGAAAAGCAGCATACATGACCGTCATGTCATAGCCGGCAGCCACGGACATGTAGGCGCCAAAACCCAGGTAGATCAGTCCGGAAGAGAGCAGCGCCGACAGACAGAGAATATAGCGAAGATTGATGCGCATATGGCCGGCTAATTAACAAAAAATAGCAACCAGACGCGTAAAAACCAATGAAAGAATTTCACTTTGACACGACCCGGAATATTCCTGGCACATTTATTCAATCGAACATGGCGGGTCATATTTCCCGTAATCCGGCCCATACTGTTGTTTCCACAACCGGAAAAATCACTGGTATCTGAATTGCAACTTTTTCCTAATTAGCTGAAAATAATTATATTAAATATCCGAACTATTGGACACTGATTCCACAACCACTAAATCAAACGGATCATGAAGCTGTCCTCCCTTGTCCTGCTAATTCTATTTTCAATTCCCGCATTCTCCCAATCTGTCTGCCCGGGCGATGTCGTCCTGACTACCCAAGCGGAGGTCGATGCCTTTGACTGTACCGAGGTCACTGGCACTGTCCTGATCACCGGGAATGACATCTACAACCTGGAAGGGCTATCCGAACTTGA
Source organism: uncultured Roseivirgaceae bacterium (assembly GCA_964351425.1). Taxonomy (GTDB): domain Bacteria; phylum Bacteroidota; class Bacteroidia; order Cytophagales; family Cyclobacteriaceae; genus JAUILA01. Next base: position 32 of record CAYGOW010000435.1, on the reverse strand, counting down.
GCGGGTGGGTGAACATTTTCTCATCGTTCAGG
>CAYGOW010000434.1:0-3432 GCA_964351425.1 uncultured Roseivirgaceae bacterium | reverse complement strand
TCTGAAGAAAGCATGACATTTGCTTCTCAGATGGTCCACATTGCCTATTCGGTAAATTTTTTCAATGAGCGCATGATACAGGGAAAGCAAGTTCAGTATTCAGAACCTGATCCTTCCACGATGAGCAAAGCCGAAATAAGGGCGATGATGGAGAATAATTTCGATGCATTCATGGAAACATTGCGTACGTTATCCGATGAGGATCTCCTTCAGGAACGACCCTTTGGCCCGAATAAGAATATCACTGTGGCTCAGGCCATCTTATTCGCGCACGACCATACGACGAATCACCGGGCAAAGGCAAATCTTTATATCCGGATGAATGATATGGTACCGCCGAACTACAAGTTTATTTAGTCCGCAGGTCAGAGTTATACAGCAGACCGTCTTCTTTAGACGGTCTGCTAATTTCTGGATTATTCCTCCATTGTGACTATCTTAGACTTATTAAGACGCTCATTATGGTTCCTTTTACACGTGTGCTCTGCATTGTTCTCATTATGGCTCTTCCGGGCTGCCAGTATTTTAATAAAAAAGAAGATACAGGCACCGCAGATAGTACTTCTGTCGCAGCAGTTGCCGATAGTGTGATACTGATTAATCCCGAATGGTACTATGTGAATGAGGCGGAAGACAGCATATTTATTGCTCCTCCGGTACCTGCTGAATTCCCGGGAGGAAAGAAAGCCCTTATGTCCTTCCTGAAAGAGGAGTTGGTTTATCCAAAACAATCAGCTGAGTCGTCTTCTGAAGGAACAGTGCTGATTTCATTTATCGTCGACGAATCTGGTGAGGTGACAAATGTGAAAGTCGCAAAAGGATTGGAAGACAAATTACTAAACGCTGAGGCTGCTCGTGTTGTCCGAAACTTGCCATACTGGGATCCGGGCAGAGCGGGTGGTAAGGCGGTTAAAATTCAATACCTTCTTCCCGTGGCATTTTCTCTTGAGAAATGAATCCGGTACAAGAATTGGTTGATCGACTAACCAACGAAAAACGTTGGGAAGGTGAACTAATCCTGAAACGAAATGAATTCCTGGTTCGGAAAGGCCAAATTGATACCCGGATTTATCTGGTCAATTCGGGTAGCTTGCGGGTATTTATGCTAGATGAGTCAGAGGAGCATTGTATTCGTTTCGGATATGAGGGCTCATTTATGGCCACCCTGGACTCATTCATGACCGGAAAACCTACACAGTTATACATTCAGGCCTTAAAAAAGACGAGCATGGACTGGATTTCAAAAGGCAAATTCATGCAATTTATTCAGTCGGACCCTGAAAATTCGCGCCTTTGGCAGGATCTTCTCAGTTTGTTTATTGTGCAACAAATGGAACGCGAGCAGGACCTGTTGACTGCATCACCAGCCGAACGTTACCAGCGTGTCCTGTCGCGCAGTCCGCATCTTTTTCAATACATTCCCCATAAATACATTGCTTCCTATTTACGTATGACGCCTGAAACCCTGTCAAGAATCAAAAGTCTTGATCTGAATCAAGAAAGTTAAGCACGTATTTGTCGAATATTGTAGAAAAAGAACCGATGAAACAGCCGATTGTAAAAGACTTGATAAACCGGACCCATTCTGTGATCAGTGAACTTGAACATTTCCAAACCCTGGAAACGGAAGTACTCAACTGGAAAGCCTCACCGGATACCTGGAGTATTCTGGAGTGTATTGAACATCTTATTTACTATAGTGATTTTTACTTACCGGAATTTCAAAAACGACTTAAAGGCGCGCGAAAATTTCAGCCTGACACGCCATTCAAGAGCAGCTGGTTAGGTGATTATTTTGCTAAGATGATGTTGCCCGATGAAAAGGGAAAAAAGATCTCAACCTTCAAATCAATGAACCCCAATGGGAAAGCGCTTTCCCGTGACCGGATTGATTATTTTCTCGATCAGCAACGAACCACACTCAACATATTGAAGCAAGCGGATGAAGCTGACCTGCGCAAAACCAAATCATCCATTACGCTGGCTTCATGGCTTAAACTTCGACTTGGGGATGCCCTTCGGGTGGTTATTTACCATAATGAGCGACACATTCTCCAGGCAAAAAGATGTGAAGAGTCATTCGTAAAGTAGCTTTCCATTCAGCGAAAAAACACCCGGTTTACCCAAAATTTTAAAATTTCTATTTTCCCCACGCAACCATTTGTTGTAACATGCAGGTATAGCCAGATACGAAGCCTTAACCTGCTTGCATCCAGACGACCAAAAGATAGCGCCCCTTCTTAAACGCTGCCGTAAAAATAAGCGTGCAGCACAAAAGGAGTTGTACAAATTATTTTACTCTTACGGCATGAGTATTTGCTTGCGCTATGCGGAAAACCGACAGGATGCTGTGGAAATTTTGAATGACGGCTTCCTTCGGGTTTTTCAGTATATCAGGAAGTTTGATATAGACAAACCATTCAAACCGTGGTTCCGGAGGATTTTAATCAATTGCGCTATTGATCATTTTAAGAAATCCAGCAGATATATAGATACCCTGCAATTAGAGGAAGGCAAGGATGTAGAGGCTGTAAATGTTTTGGAAGGAAGAATTTCATACAATGAAATGATTGAAATAGTTCAGCGGCTGCCACAGGCCTACAGAACCGTATTTAACCTGATTGCAATTGAAGGGTACAAGCACTCGGAGGTAGCGGAATTACTTAACATCTCAGTCGGTACATCAAAATCGAATTATTTGAGAGCAAAACGAAAATTACAGGAGTTTTTAGTTGAATACTTTATAAAGTGATGAAGGAAGAAAATAACGGTTTGGAGAGTTTTCTAAATACTCATTTGAATGAGGGTGAAATTCCGTTCGAAGAACGTGATTGGCAGGATATGAAAGCGAAACTCGATCAGTTTGATGCCATGGCTGTCCCATCGGGAAGATGGCCTGCACTCTATCCTTATCTGATCGTAGTGGGTGCACTTTTACTTTTTCTTGGAGGATGGATAGCCAGAGGCGTCTTCCTTGATGCTCCTGTGGCAACTACAGATTCATCAGCTGAGAACATCCCGGTTATCGATTCGTTGGCGAATACAAATAAGGGGCTTTCAGATCAGAACAGCGACAAGTCTACATCTGATGAACTGGAGCAACGAGATGCTAATAAAGTTGCGGATGGGTTGACGTCGGCAACAAGTGCCGCTTTAAAAGAAAGCACAAAAAACCCTCAAACTAAAGAATCAGCGACTTCAAATTCTAGTAAGGATTACTCCAAAGGAATCGAGGATTATCAACGTGTTGCTAATTCTGAAGAATTGATGGAAACTACGGGTTTGCAGGACATTTCACAGGCTGACGCATCCGGTGATTCGGACAATCAAGATTCCAAATCAGTTAATCATGACAGAGTATTTGATCACACATCCGGCAGATTGGAAATTGCCCACCTAATGATAATCGACCCCGTAGATCCTATTCTCCCG
>CAYGOW010000433.1:0-3433 GCA_964351425.1 uncultured Roseivirgaceae bacterium | reverse complement strand
TGTATGCGACGGATGGCCTGAAACCAATCAGTGCATAGAAATGCTTCTCGAGCTGGATAAACTTGTTATTGTGCTGGGCAATCACGACCAGATGACACTGGATTGGGCCCGGAAAGGAATGCTCAATGATGTATGGTTAAGCCAGGGTGGAGCCCAGACAAGGCAAAGCTATCCTGATGGCATGCCTTCGGAACATATACGCTTGCTTTCTGAAGCGCCGTATTATCACATTAGGGAAAATAAACTATTTGTCCATGCTGGTATTCTCCCTAATAAACCCCTTCAGGACCAAGGGCCCGATACATTTTTGTGGAACCGGGACCTGTTTCATGAAGCCCTTCGGGCCAAGCAACAGGACGATCCGGTTGTTTTTCCTCCTTACGATGAGATTTATATCGGCCACAGTCCCATCCACCATTACGGCTGGATGGAGCCGGTCCTATCGGGAAATGTCTGGCTGATGGATACCGGGGCAGCCTGGCAAGGCACGCTTTCCATGATGGATATTCATAGCAAAGAAAAATTTATCAGCGATCCGGTGATGGACATGTATCCGCCCGGCAGCGGGCGCTTTTAGTCGAAGGTGATGATTTCCATTCCCTCGTGGTAGCGGTGAGAATAGAGGTATTGATTTATCTCAGGAGTCGGTTGAGCAGGCTTAATAATATCACGCACGTCATCCGCACAGGAAAAGGAAAATTCCTTATGACAAAACCCGAATCCGCTGTAAACCCCTTCTTCCACCAGGATCACAGCATGCTCGTCATGGTCCCGGCCTTCTCCAACGATAATATATGAATCTTCTTCTGTTTGCCACGATTCTATCATTTCGCGGACACGCGAATTGTATCCTTCAGGGGCTTCTTCCTGGACACAGGCCCCCTGGCAGCCTCCGGTAGCATAATCGTAGCAGGCCCCGGTGGATTTTTGTATGCCCGTTAACTTAGGGCAAAGGGCAAACTCCTTGACTTGTCCGATCAGGTAATGCCATGCTTCTGCATGACTGTGGAACGAGGCCAGCGACTGAAGTCCACGGGCTTGTTTACCAATCTGAAGCCTCATGAACCCCTCCCGGTCTTCGTACCGGTAAATACCCCATGATGATACCGGCCGTTTCTGTGCCTGGTTGTATTTGGGCCACAGTCTTTTGATCTCCTGGGATTCTAGAACAAGGGCAATCAGCTCATTTCCGGTGAGTTCGTACGAAATGTGGTGTACCTCATTGCGCATGTATTGATTTCTTGTGCCCTTGGCGGTTCCGCCGAAATGTCCCAGGATGCGCTTTTTAATGTTAATTGCCTTACCGACATATATGACCGTTCCGTGTTTGTTCAGAAAGTAATATACGCCGGGAGCTTCGGGTAATTGCTCAAATTCTTCTTTCGCCAGGTGGGGCGGGAGAATATTCTCACGACTTCTGTGGGCCAGCATTTGTTGAATAACCTCCGGATGGGAGGATAAAATCTTATCGAAAAGAATGGCAGTCGCATCGGCATCGCCGCCGGCCCGGTGCCTGTCAGCAATAGGTATTTCCAGGCTTTCGCACAAGTTGCCCAAACTGTAGGAACGCTGACCGGGGAATACTTTTCGGCTTAGGCGTACTGTGCATAGTTTTTTCGGACGGAAAGTATAGCCCTCCTGTTCGAGTGCCTGTTTCACGAAAGAAAAATCAAACTGTACATTATGGGCAATGAATACCTTGTTTTCAAGCCACTGGTAGATTTCTGCTGCCACCTCGGAGAAAGAAGGCGCCTCCATGACCATCTCATTGCTGATACCGGTCAGACCGGTAATGTAACGTGGAATAGAACGCTGTGGGTTGATCAGGGTTGAATACCGGTCGACAATAGATGTCCCGTCATGGACCACGATGGCTATTTCCGTGATTCCATTGTTCCCGGCAAATCCACCGGTGGTTTCTATATCGACAATGGCATACATGATACAAAATTAGCGTATTACCTGACTAAAAGGGGACATTAATTCCCAATTATGCGTAAAAAATTGCCCCAACACTGGCAGTTGTCCGTGGATTCTGTTTATCTCGTTTGGAAAATGACTTTGGTACGGAATTTACGTATATTTAAGTATGGCAACGAAAAATAAGAAAAAGCAATCAGTAACGGACGGGAAGGAGAAGCAGAATGGCAAGGTAAGGAAGGGATTTTCCGTTTCCACTGTGTTGAATTCCGCGGTATTCGCCACGGTGATGAAGATTGCCGAAAAAATTTCCTACAGCAAAAGCCGTGTATTCAGATTGCTGTCACATGCTTTTGAGAAGTTGAAGGAAGAGAGTAACAAGCACCGCATTGAAGAGGACGTTAAGCATCAGATAAGCACCCTTGCGCGCATGCTGAAGTCGTTTTACAGGGGAGATTATCGAAAAATTCCCAGTAATGCGATACTGCGTATCCTGGGCGGTCTGATTTATTTTGTTTGGGTCCTTGATGTGATCCCGGATTTTATACCCATCCTGGGATTTGCCGATGATGTCGCCGTAATCATCTGGGTATATAATGGCCTGTTGCAGGAAATAGAAGACTTCGAAAGATGGGAATCTGTTGCTGCAATGAACATTGACCCGGTAAAGAGTACGAACGGGCATTCAAAAAAAGAGTCTAACACAATTAAACAGAAGTAATATGGATGGTAATGGAAAATTCCTCGTAGGCCTGCTTGCAGGACTGGGAGTAGGAACGTTAGTTGGTTTACTTATCGCACCCGAAAAAGGAAGCGAAACCTATAAAAAGCTTGAAGGAGCTTTCAAAGGGGCCGCAAACGATTTGGTCGATGCAGGCAGTGATTTGATTTCCTCGGCAGCCGAAGGCGCCCGTGAAGGAGCGGCTGCGGCTAAGAAGAAAGCCGAATCAATGAAAAACTAACGGACTACAATGTCTTTATTTTCGAAATTATTCCGGGGTCCTGTGAGCTTTGTTGAATCTAAAGTAGAACAGGCCAAGGGAGAAGTACGGAAAGAAATTGCCAATGGGATGGCGTCTGTCACCATGATAATTATCATGGCGGTAACTGCTTTAATCGTCATTTTTTTCCTGAGTGCAGGGCTGGCCATGTATCTGAATATTGTGATGGAAAGTGAATTCCTTGGATTTTTGGTGATCGGGACATTCTACTTGATCCTGCTGGGCTTTTTCACGTATTTACGGAATAATGAAGCATTTATGGAGCGATTAAGGATACGCTACCGGAAAGAATTCGGGGTGGAGGAGGAGTATGAGCATGATTTGCTTGAGTTAACCGAAGAAAGTTACCGGGAAGAGTAGCCGGATCAACTATTTTTGGCGAACACTATTGTAAAATTGAATCGCTTCTTTAAATTTGCAGTCCACTTGAAACAGAGAGATCTGTTGAAAGGGGAATAAGCGAGAATAGCTCAGCTGGTAGAGCACGACCTTGCCAAGGTCGGGGTCGCGGG
>CAYGOW010000432.1:721-3454 GCA_964351425.1 uncultured Roseivirgaceae bacterium | reverse complement strand
AGGTAACCATTCAGCCACTGGTAGCTGATCGATTGTCCGAAGAGGTAAATGAAAATTGAATTCATTCCGACGATCGCGAAGAATATCACCCAGCGATTACTTCCTTTTACATCGATCATCCAGTAACTGGCAGCGAGCACAAGCAGGCACCAGCCGCCGGAGGCGAGGACGAATGAAGATGTACAAATGCGTTTGATAATAGGGGTGATCCCGGCAAAGTCAAGTCCGTATCCCAGGATCAATCCTGAAGCTCCTGCAATCACAAGAATTCGGAGAATGCGTGATGAGGAGGACCCGCTCATCAGGAGCTTTCCTGCCAACACTCCCCAGATGGTATGGGCAGCAGTTGGCAGACAATTAATGGCAACCCAGCCGCCGGAATTTATTTTTCCCATGAGCACCATATCCATGTACGCACCAAAATTTTCTCCCTGGACAAATGGCTGGTTGAATCCAGGGATATTCGTGTAGCGGTACAACAGCTCCGTGAGAAGAAGCAACCCAAGGGATACGCCGAGCTGGAACTTGACACCACGATCCATCAGGAAATAGGCGATTAGTATTGTCACTGATAATTGGGTAAGAACATTCCACAATTCCCAGACGATCCTTCCCTTGTACCCGCAATGAAGAATAACCCCCAGGAAGAAAAGAATGAAACAACGCTTCAGAATATGCCGGGTGGTATCCTGGTAGGAAGTGGTTTGTCTTCTTTTGGTTACGCTGTATACCATGGCCACGCCCACGATGAACATAAAGAATGGCTGTATCAGATCCCAGAAGCGTAAGCCGTTCCATGGGTGGTGGTGAAACTGCATACCCAGTTGATAAATCCAGGAGCCTTCCGGTGCAATTTCCGTCCAGCGATGATAAAGCTCCGTGCTTTCACCTACCAGCAGAAACATGGTCGCACCCCGAAAGAAGTCCAGCGATAAGAGGCGGGCAGACGAATTAGTTTCTTTAGTGTTGGCGTTGGACATACCGGATTTACTTCACACGGTGGATGATTATACAGTATCCAAATATTTTTTTGGATTTGAAAATTATGATCATGATTGCATGCAAAAAAATCACCAAGGAATTTTCTGAGAATTAATGTATCTTGACTTATCAGCTTTCTGGCAAACAGAAGGTTACAGTCGAATAACTAATCCCACTGAACATTATGACACCTTTAAAAATTCTCATTACCGGTACCAGCCGGGGTATCGGTTTTGAATCAGCCCTTGCCTTCGCACGTGCCGGTCATACCGTCTTTGCCACCATGCGTAATCCAACAAATTCTCCTGAGCTTGGAAGAATTGTTGAAAGCGAAAAACTGCCTGTACATATCCATGCCATGGATGTTAATTCCGATGAATCCGTAACCAAGTGTTTACGTAATATATATGACCAACACGGATTTGTTGACGTGCTGATCAACAACGCCGGGATTGAAAAGCACGGTTCTATTGAAGAGTTAAGCATTGAGGATTTTCGGGCAGTTATGGAGACCAATTATTTTGGAGCGCTTCGTTGCATGAAGGCGGTGGTACCGCATATGCGAGAGGCCAGAAAAGGATGTGTGATCAATGTAGCTTCCGTTTCCGGTCAAATATCGAACCCGCCTTTATCACCCTATGCGCCATCAAAATTTGCGCTTGAAGCGGTAACGGAGGCATTTGCCGCTGAAATGAAACCATTCGGTGTCAGGGTATATATTGTTGAGCCGGGGATAGTCAATACAGACATGGCCGTGGATATCGGTGGGGACAGACAATCCAGCTACCCGCACCTGCATCGTTTTGCTGCCATGTTCAGGGCTTCTTTGCAGAACCCAACAGCTCCTGACTTTATTGCGCAGGGGATGCTTGACCTGGTGCAAAGTGATACAGAAATTCTCCGTCATCCCATGGGCCCGGATGCAATCCCATTTCTGGAATGGCGGAATTCCATGACAGACGAAGAATGGATTGCCTGGAACGCTATGGAGGATGAACCCTGGCTGGATTATGTAAAGGAACATTTTGGATTGGATGCCCGGGCAGCCCTGGCAGAATTGCAGCCTGATTGACAGACAGGATACCGGTTCTTTGTCGTAAAGAGTGAAGCCGGTTCCTCTTTCAAATAGTGCAGGGTGATTTGCGGAGTTATCTACTTTATCTCAGGCCTCAGGTTTTTTTGATTAAATTTGGGCTATGAACAGAATCGTACTGGTCCTGGCTTTCTTTCTTGTATTGCCCTCTTACATGAAGGCACAGGAGTCAACACACTTTATTGCCGATCACCCTGAATATCCGAAGTATCTGAATGGGGTACTTGTTTCGGATATTATTTATCCCGGAAATGATTTCAGAAGACTAGTACCCTACGGTGAACCGCTGGAAAGGCGCTATTTTCCTTCAGGAGAGAATAAGTCCTGGCAATTTATATACGACGGGTTTCGATTGGATTATGAAAATTTGTATGGCGAACCTGAATTGAAACGTCTGAGTATCTATCAATCAAATGTAGACATGGTTTATCAGGGAGAAAAGCTCCTGGTCGGCGCACCGCTAAAAACTAACATTGAAGATGCATCTTTTTTTACCTTCGATCGAAGTGCTTCAGACTATCAAAAATATCAGGGTTCATTTCAGTATTTAGAGATTGTCGTAGGTCCCAACAACAGAATTACTGAAATTATCTATCAGCGGGCTATCCGGGAATAAATTTCGTTAATTAGGCAAATACTTTTTCGGAACCGGGCATCTG
>CAYGOW010000432.1:0-711 GCA_964351425.1 uncultured Roseivirgaceae bacterium | reverse complement strand
ATAAAATGCTGGTAATCCACCAACGCCCCTCGTAGTAAACCATTTGATGTGTTGTGACGGTCTTACCCGATATACCGTGGCTATCGGTTGCATAGGTTGTCTGAAATACCTGGGCAATCCCATTGTATTTATCTACTTTCTGAAATAATTCCACTTCTGAGAAACCGGCTTCATAGTACGGATCCTCCAGCATTTCGATAAAGTCATCTACCCCCACTGTTTCGAGCGACGTTGAAATGCTGTCATCATGCATCAACATACTGATGGTTGCTCCAGGATCGAAGAGCTGATTTACTGCCTCTGTATTAATTTTTTCGCCTTTTTCAACCGATATAAGGCGTAATATTTCCCGAACAATATTTTCGGGGGAATCCGTGCCGGGTGGTATGGATTGTGTGAAGGCATGAATGAAGAAGGATGAAAGAATACAGGTGAGGAATATTTTTCATAAAATCCGAGGGGGTTTTGGAAACAGGACACAGGCTGTCTGCCGATTGGTTGGAACAACATTTTACCGGAAACTGCCAGAAGAATAGTAAAAGTCAGGACATGCCTCGTATGAAATGTTTAATAAGGTTCTTTCTTTAGCTTTTTAATCACACGCTTTTCAAAGGCGCGAATGGCCTTTTTACGGTAATCTTTTTCTGATGATTCAGGCACGACCCGGTAGGCGGTAAGGAACCGGATGGACGAGGTGCTGTCTGTGCCTTC
>CAYGOW010000431.1:0-3459 GCA_964351425.1 uncultured Roseivirgaceae bacterium | reverse complement strand
AAGAATTATACATTTGGCGTGGGTTTGTCACGAAATGATTAAGACAAAACATTTCGTAGTTACCATGATCTATATTGTAATACTGTGGACTTGATAGAAAATTGGATCAATACTCATAAATCTAAAGGGTAATTTAAAAAGACAAGAAATGCTGATTTTGACCTATTCTATGGTCCGAATTTCGTGGGGTATTACAAGAAATCCACACTAATAACGAGTTAAAGCAATCGTTTATTCATAAATGCCCTGCCACTTCCCGATTTCAAATACTTTTCAAATTGAATGGCAAGAAACTGACTCTCAAAAGCTGAATAGTAAATTAACCTTACAGGCCTTTTTGATTTTGTAAACAGAACTTTTCCTGAATTATGTTCAACAATCCGACGAAGAAGATCTGAAGTCCGTCCGACATAAAATTTTCCATTACTTAGCTTAAGGATGTATACGAAAAAGAACCCCGTCATATCGCTCAAGATATGATTTGTCACGGTCATATATTGACCAGCAGAAAGAAGACTCATTGTGGACTCTGTCCACCGAAGCCCGACCGACAAGGCCTTCGAAAAGAAAAATCGGGGTGCATGCATTAAAAAGCCCGCCGTCGCTCCTATTCGGAGCTATGGCGGGCGGAGGTGGAGCCAATGGGAGTCGAACCCACGACCTCTTGACTGCCAGTCAAGCGCTCTAGCCAGCTGAGCTATGGCCCCTCATTCATTCTCCCGGTAAACCGGAAGGGATTGCAAATATAGATAAATTCTTATTTCTAAAAAGGCCTTCGCGCGGTTATAAATCGCTGGGCATAATACTTCGTGCTTAAACTGCTTTCTATCACTCCCAGGGACGAACTGCTGTGAATGAATTTCACGTCCCCTTTCCGTATATCGGTCACCATACCCACATGCGTTATCTTCCGCCTTCTCTTGCCCGTGGCAAAGAAAACCAGGTCGCCCGGCTGCAATTGTCCCAACTTGACTTTCTGCCCCACTTCACTCTGGGCCGCCGAGGTCCTTGGCAACTGATACCCTACGGCGGAAAAGGAACTGCATAGCAACCCCGAACAATCCATTCCGGAACGGGTCGTTCCGCCCCACTTATAGGGCGTACCAGTAAAACTACGGGCGGTTTTGATGACTGTCTCAATCTGAACGTCCCGCGCTGAACGGGATTTCTGTGAGGCACAGGAAGCTAAAACCAACAAGGACACAAACAGGCAACTGCGATAAAAAAGTCTCATACAATCCAGTCTAAAAAATATTGGTAGCTAAAAATACCAATATCTTTTCTAAAAGGTCAAAAACATTTTAATTTTCCACTTAACATTTGAACGACTGATGCAGTATGGATAGTATTCTCCTTGAAGAATTGAATGAATCGCTGGATGGTGACCTCTTCTATGATGACACCATGCTTACCCTCTATGCCACCGATGCATCGGCGTACCGCGAACTGCCTACTGCCGTGGCGTTCCCAAAGTCGGAGGAGGATATCCAAAAACTGATTCTCTTCGCCCGGGAAAATAAATCCTCCCTTATCCCCAGGACCGCCGGCACATCGCTCGCCGGTCAGGTGGTTGGCAAAGGTATTGTGGTTGATGTGTCCAAACACTTCACCAAAATCCAGGAATTAAATAAAGCCGAGAAATGGGTGTGGGTACAGCCTGGGGTTATTCGCGATGAACTCAATATGTTCCTCGACGAACATGACTTGCTTTTCGGACCGGAAACTTCCACCGCAAATCGCGCCATGATCGGCGGAATGATTGGCAACAATTCCTGCGGGTCCAATTCCGTCGTCTATGGCAGCACGCGGGATCACCTTATCGAAGTGGAAGGATTCCTGAGTGACGGATCCAGGGTGACATTCCGCGAACTCACAAAGGCCGAGTTTGACGTAAAATGTAAACTGGACTCACTGGAAGGTAAAATATACCGCCAGGTCCGTGATGAATTAACAAACGAATCCATTCGCACTGAAATCAGGGAACATTTTCCCAATCCGGAAATTCATCGGCGCAATACCGGCTATGCCATTGACCTTCTCCTGGATACAGAGCCCTTTCTAACCGGTGCTGAAGCCTTCAATTTCTGTAAACTTGTGGCCGGTTCGGAAGGAACCCTGGTGTTTCTCACCCGGGCCAAACTGAATGTAATTGAGAAACCTCCAAAGGAAAACGGACTTCTCTGTATCCACTTTAACTCCATCCATGAATCCCTCCTGGGCAACCTGGTCGCGCTGAAATACAAGCCCTATGCCTCGGAGCTGATGGACCATTACATCCTCGAATGTACCAAGGGCAGCATCACCTACCGCCAGTACCGTTTCTTCGTTGAGGGCGACCCCCAGGCAATCCTGGTGGTGGAATTACGGGCAGATACTCTGGAAGAAGTCAAAGAAACCGCCAATCAGCTGATCGCCGACCTGAAAGCACAAAATCTTGGCTATCATTTTCCCCTGGTCACGGGAGAAGAAACAAAACTGGTCTGGTCGCTCCGGAAAGCCGGCCTCGGTCTGTTGAGCAATATTCCGGGAGATGCCAAACCGGTACCGGTCATTGAAGACACCGCCGTACATGTCGAGGATCTGCCTCAATACATTGCCGACTTCAATAAAACACTTGAAAAACACGACTTATTTTGCGTGCATTATGCCCATGCCGGGTCCGGGGAACTCCACCTCCGCCCTATCATTAATTTAAAGACCAAGGAAGGTAATGCACTTTTTCGGCAGATTCTCCAGGATATTGCTGAGCTGGTTAAGAAATATAAAGGGTCACTAAGCGGCGAACATGGAGACGGACGCCTGCGCGGGGAATTTATTCCCTTCATGATTGGCAAGAACAATTATGAATTGCTCCGGAGAATAAAAAAGACATGGGACCCCATGAAGGTATTCAACCCAGGGAAGATCACGGATACGCCTTCCATGAACAAGCAATTACGTTACCGGCCAGGGCAACGTACCCCTCAATACGAAACGGCATTCAATTTTGATACCTACCAGGGAATTCTCCGGACGGCAGAACTATGCAACGGATCAGGGGACTGCCGAAAGACCCACCTCTCCGGCGGAACCATGTGCCCGTCTTACATGGCCACCCGGAATGAAAAAGACACTACGAGGGCCCGGGCGAATATGTTCCGTGAAGTCCTCACGAATGAACTGGACGAGAGGAATCCATTTGACAACGAACAGCTAAAAGATGTACTGGACTTGTGCCTGTCCTGCAAGGGTTGTAAATCCGAATGCCCCTCCAACGTGGACATGGGGAAAATGAAGGCGGAATTTCAGTACCAGTACCAGAAGATGAATGGGGTCCCTTTTCGAACCAAATTGATTGCCAATTTTGACCGGCTCAATAAACTGGCATCGAAAACCCCCTGGATATATAACTTCTTCACCCAAAACAGCCTGCTGGCCAATCAGATTAAGAAAATTGCTGTCTTCGCAGAGGGTCGTTCC